>CABSXY010000065.1 GCA_902481695.1 uncultured Haemophilus sp.
TGCTTAATCTTATACAATCACGCTGTTTTATCATTTAACCTAAAAATATAGGATAACATTGTGAGCAAACCATCATTAAGTTATAAAGATGCAGGCGTGGATATTAATGCCGGTAATGAATTAGTTGAACGTATTAAACCACACGTGAAACGAACCACCCGTCCTGAAGTCATCGGCGGATTAGGCGGCTTTGGTGCATTATGTGCTATTCCGGGCAAATATAAAGAACCTATCCTCGTATCAGGTACAGACGGTGTAGGCACAAAATTACGTTTAGCCATTGACTTAAAAAAACACGATACCATTGGTATTGATTTGGTTGCAATGTGTGTTAACGATTTAGTCGTACAAGGTGCAGAGCCATTATTCTTCTTAGACTACTACGCTACGGGCAAACTTGATGTGGATGTTGCCTCTGATGTAGTGAAAGGCATTGCTGAAGGCTGTGTACAATCGGGTTGTGCATTAGTTGGTGGCGAAACTGCCGAAATGCCGGGTATGTATCACGCAGGTGATTATGACCTTGCAGGTTTCTGTGTAGGTGTTGTTGAAAAATCAGAAATCATTGATGGTAGCCAGGTTAAAGTGGGTGATGCCCTAATCGCGCTTGGTTCAAGTGGTCCGCATTCAAACGGTTATTCTTTAATTCGTAAAGTCATTGATGTTGCTGGTGTAAACCCGGCCACAGAGCAATTAGATGGTCGTCCATTAAGTGAACAAGTGCTTGCGCCGACAAAAATCTATGTAAAATCTGTTCTCGCGTTAATCAAACAAACCGAAGTCCATGCTATTGCGCACTTAACCGGTGGAGGTTTCTGGGAAAATATCCCTCGTGTATTACCGAAAAATACAAAAGCGGTTATTGATGAAAGCAGCTGGGAATGGCAACCGGTGTTCAAATGGTTACAAGAAAAAGGCAACATTGAAACCTATGAAATGTACCGCACATTCAACTGTGGCGTTGGCATGGTGATTGCATTACCACAATCGCAAGTGGAAACCGCTTTAGCGATTTTAAAACAATCCGGTGAAAATGCCTGGTTAATCGGTCATATTGAAAATGCTGCAGATAACGAACCACAAGTTATCATTAAATAATTTCTCTTTTCCATTTCAGGGCGAAAATTTCAAAATGAAAGGTTCGCCCTTCTTTTATGTAGAATAATATGAAAAAAATTGCTGTCCTGATTTCTGGGCAAGGATCTAATCTTCAAGCGATAATTGAGGTTTGTCAAACAGGCTTTATTCCAGGAAAGGTTGTGACTGTCATCAGTAATAAAATCGATTCATTTGGCTTAGAACGCGCTGAAAGTGCGGGCATTCCTAGCCGCGTTTTTTTACGTCAAGATTTTACGTCCAATCTCGATATGGATAAGGCTATCGGTGATTATTTAGAAGATCTCAATGTTGATCTCATTGTGTTAGCCGGTTACATGAAAATCTTAACTAAACCATTTACACAACGTTTTGCTGGGAAAATTTTAAATATTCATCCTTCCCTTCTACCAAAATATCCTGGATTAGATACTTATCAAAGAGCACTTGAGAATGGCGACAGCGAACACGGTACAACCGTGCATTTTGTCAATGAAGAGATCGATGGCGGTGCGATTGTATTACAAGCTAAAGTGCCTATTTTCCCTGGTGATACCGTCGAGGAGATTGAACTTCGTACACGTGAACAGGAATATAATATTTATCCTTTAGTGATTAAATGGTTTGTTGAAGATCGATTAAAACTCATTGAAAATCAAGCTTATTTAGACGGCAAGCCGTTACCACCGAATGGTTACGCTAATGAGTAAAGCAATATGCGATCTTGAAAAGAGTGACTCAAATAACCATTAAACAATCTGATTTTATGAAAAAAACAATAAACCCTGTATAATCGGGGTTTTATTATTGTGGGATATAATATGCAAATTAACTTTACTCAGATTTTTCAAGATAGCCTCAACTTTATGCGTAATCAGCGAAAAACCGTGCTGCTTTTCGTTGGGGTTTTCATTGCATCACAATTTATCAATGCATTAGTCAGTGTCCCAATGCCGAGTTTGGGTAATAATCCTAATCCATCGCAACAGGATATTATTAATGCATTGAGCAAAGTGGAGCCAACTGCGCTGATTGGATCTTTTGTATTTCAACAATTGTTGATGTCTTTTATTGCAACCTTCGGTATTGCAACTATTCATCATATTAGTCAGCAAAATCAAAATCCGATTAATCAAGGTCTCATGCTGACATTGCGTCGTTTTTTAGGTGTGGTAGTTTTAGATATTTTTATGAGCTTGCCACTTCTCTTTGGCATGGTTGATGTTGTGAGTTCATTTTTAAGCAAAAATGCGCTCTCCCCTCTAGCCTTTGTTTCAATGGTATTGGGCTTGTTTTTCTTTGTTCGTTTATGCTTATCGCCCGTGCATTATATTGCCTCCAATCAATCTATCGGGCAAAGTGCTTTACAAGTGTGGCGTGCGGGTGTTAAACGTAATGGCATATTGATTATTTATGCTTTGATCACTTATTTACTTCTACCTTTATTAGTGAATAGTGTTGGTGCAATCCTAGGTACATCATTTCTAAGTGTGATTTTTGGCATTTTGGTAGCATTATTTCAAATATTTATTTTGGTATTTACTTACCGTTTTTACAGTTTATTTATGAAGGCATAATATGAAGCAACTTCTTGAATTTATTCCTCTTGTTCTCTTTTTCATCACTTACAAAATGTTTGGGGTGCGTGAGGCAGCTATTGTCTTAGTAATTGCGACCATCATTCAGATGGTTGTACTAAAACTGAAATATGGCGTAATTGAGAAACAACAAAAAATCATGGCGATTGCTGTCATCTTTTTTGGATTGCTTACTGCTTATTTTAATGAAATCAAATATCTACAATGGAAGGTCACCATTATTAATGCCCTCTTCGCCATTGTTTTATTGGTTGCACAATTCCAATTCAATACGCCATTGGTGAAAAAGTTATTAGGCAAAGAAATCCAATTACCGGATAATGTGTGGAACAAATTGAATTTAGGCTGGGCAGGATTTTTCATTCTGTGTATGCTTGTAAATATTTATATCAGTCAAAATATGTCTGAAGATGCTTGGGTTGATTTTAAATCTTTCGGTTTACTTGGTATGACCTTTGTTGCAACAATCATCAGCGGTGCTTATATTTACCGTTACTTACCTAAAGATGATCAGAAAAATGATGGGGATAAATAATGGTTACAAATCTTACTGATAAAAACGGTCGTCAATCTAAAGGCGTATTATTATTACGCACCTTAGCGATGCCTTCAGATACCAATGCGAACGGTGATATTTTCGGTGGCTGGATTATGTCACAAATGGATATGGGCGGTGCAATTCTAGCCAAAGAAATTGCTCATGGTCGCGTTGTCACCGTTGCTGTTGAAAGTATGAACTTCATTAAGCCTATCTCTGTAGGGGATGTAGTTTGCTGCTACGGACAATGTCTTAAAGTGGGACGTTCTTCCATTAAAATTAAAGTGGAAGTATGGGTGAAAAAAGTCTCTAGCGAACCCATTGGTGAACGCTATTGTGTTACCGATGCGGTATTTACCTTCGTTGCAGTCGATGCGGATGGAAAATCTCGCAGTATTCCTCGTGAAGGTAACCATGAATTAGAGCAAGCCTTAAAAACGATTGAAGAATTACACTTAAGTTGCTAACAGGAGAAGCTATGTACTATGTAATTTTTGCCCAAGACATTCCCGGCACCTTAGAAAAACGTCTTGCTGTACGTGAACAACATCTTGCTCGTTTAAAACAATTACAAGCAGAAGGGCGCTTATTAACAGCAGGCCCCAATCCAGCCATTGATGATGAAAATCCAGGCGAAGCTGGCTTTACCGGCTCGACAGTGATTGCTCAATTTGAAAGCCTGTCGGCAGCAAAAGACTGGGCTGCACAAGATCCTTACGTAGAAGCGGGTGTTTATGGGGATGTGATTGTGAAGCCATTCAAAAAAGTTTTCTAAATAAAACGAACTCTATACTCAAAGACGGATCTAAATATCCGTCTTTCTCTTTATATGGAATCTCCTATGCGAGCACTTAAACACACAACAATTTCATTATTTATTTTAACCGCACTTTCAGGTTCTGCTTTGGCCAATCAACATGCTCATAAAAGCAAAACTGAAACTGCACCACAAGTTAATCTTGCTGAAGAACAAGCCAAATGGGCACAACAACAGCACGCTCATGAATTAAAGCTGATTGAACAGCGCTCGACTTTTCTGCAATTAGAATCGCTCCTAAAAAGTGCGGCCAAAAATAATCATGTTTCTAATAATGCCAAATTATTCCTGGGTTTAATTGATTCCTTAAAAGGCTATCCATTACAAACTGATGCTATCGCGGCTTATTTAGATGCACGTGTAAAAACCGTTAATCGCGATACGGCTCGTGAAGAAGTAAATGCATTACGAACAGACATTGAACAATTTATTCAGCTGCATGCCTCTCATTTTCTACGTGGAAAATTAGAACAAAGCATTTTTACATTATTCACCAATGCTGAAGATACTCAAGCGCTCGCTAAACTCACGCCAAATAATTTGGAAACACAAATTGCCGTGCTCACAGCTAAATATCAAATAGAAACAGCTAATACTAGTCAAACAGCAGAAAACCAATCAAACGACAAGAATAAATCGGCTATTTTATCTGAGTATGAACAACTTTGGCTTAACAATGCGGAGCTTCCTAATGATGCGCAACTCTGGGCGGCTTGGTATTCACAAGGTGGACGCACTGAAGAGAAGATCTATCAAAAAGCGGAAATGCTTTTTAGTAAGAATGACGCGAAAGGTCTCGAAATACTCGCTAAAGAATTAGAAAAAGTTGATGGTGCGAAAGAAAATGCTCAGGTAAATATCGATTTGGCTCTTTATTTGGATCTCTTAAAAAATCCAGCTAATTTGAAAACACTCGCTGAGTCATTGCCATTAATTGATGGTAATACGAATAAAATTATCCATAAATTTGCCGTAGTGCTAGGTTTTTCTCGTTATTTGCGAACTATTCCGGAAAATATGAATGAGCCAACCTTCACCCCTTACGAGCAATGGGCGAAAAATTGGCAATTAAACGAAACTGAATTACGTGATTGGAAAATCGCCTTTATTAGCCGTTTCTTTGATAACGAAAGTCCTAATTTTGTGCAATGGCGCGATCAGGAAATTCTTAAACTCAATGCAGATAACCTCATTGAACGTCGTTTACGTACGGCTATTTGGCAACAAACAGATTTACTCGCCTGGTTAAATGCACTTTCAGATGAAGCAAAACAAAAACAAGAATGGCGTTATTGGATGGCTAAAATAGCTGCTCAAGCATCCGATAAAGATGCGAAACAACGATTAGAAGCTTTATCGAGAGAACGTGGGTTTTATCCAATGTTAGCAGCCGTCAAATTAGGTCATTCCTACAAACTGGAAATGCCTAAAATTCCTCAAGAGTCCAATATCCAAGAGAAGTATGCAACTGAATTAGCTGAGATTGCAGAACTACGTCAATTAGATCGATTAGGTGCAGCCAAACAACGCTGGCGTTCTCTATTAGAAAAACTACCGCAAGAGAAACAACTTGCATTAAGCCAATATGCAAATGAACAAAATTGGTTTGAATTGGGCGTAGATGGCTCGATTATTGCAAAAGCTTGGGATTATATCGACTTACGCTTACCAAATGCTTACAGTCAATATTTTGATATTGCCCTCAGTAACGTGAATCTCAGCGGAACAGAACCTCAAGCCATTGTGGATAATCGTGTCACCAAAACCTTCGCCATGGCAATTGCTCGCCAAGAAAGTGCTTGGAATCCAATGGCACAATCTTCCGCAAATGCTCGAGGATTAATGCAGTTATTACCGAGTACTGCGCAAAAAACGGCTGAGAATCAGCAACTTCCTTATAACGGTGAGTTAGATTTATTCAAACCGCTTAATAATATTTTACTCGGTACGGCGCACTTAAATGAGCTGAATGCTAAATATCCAAACAATCGCATTTTGATCGCCTCTGCCTATAATGCGGGAGCAAGCCGTGTAGAAAAATGGCTTGCGAGAGCCAATGGCAAATTGGCTATGGATGAATTTATTGCCTCCATTCCGTTCTTTGAAACACGAGGTTATGTTCAAAACGTATTAACTTATGATTTTTACTATCAACACCTACAAGACAAAGAAAAATTACAAACCTTTAGCAAAGAGGAATACGATCGGCTATACTAGTCGCACTAGTTTAATAGTATAGGATTGTTGATATGTATATTAGTCGCAATTTAGAACAATGGAATGCTTTCCTCGCGACCTTGCAAACCGCATTTGAACAAGGCAAAGCACAAGATTTCTTAACGCTTCTGCTCACGCCTGATGAGCGCGATGCGGTGGGGTTACGTTTACAAATCGTGGCACAGTTATTGGATAAAAATCTCTCACAACGAGAGATTCAACAAAATCTCAATACCAGTGCAGCAACCATTACGCGTGGTTCTAATATGCTCAAAACAATGGATCCGGATTTTATAAACTGGGTGAAAAGCCAACTCGATGAGCAAGCTGCAAAAAACTAAGCGAATTCTGACCGCACTTTTACATCTTTTTCGCCCCTCTTGGTGGAAAAAAAATTGGCAACGGGTTGCGTGGCGTTTTTCTCTCGCAATCCTAGCGTTTTTCATTTGCTTCCGATTTATCCCTGTTCCCTTCTCTGCCTATATGGCACAGCAAAAAATCGGGCACTTATTACAGTTAGATTTCAGCTATTCAATCAAATACGATTGGGTGAGCCTTGATGAAATCTCACCGAATATGCAACTTGCGGTGATTGCCGCTGAAGATCAAAAATTCCCCAACCATTGGGGCTTTGATTTTGAGGCAATTCAAAAGGCCTTTAAATTTAATGAAAAATCTCGCCGAACCCGAGGCGCTTCAACGATTTCTCAACAAACAGCAAAAAACCTCGTTCTCTGGCATGGACAAAGTTGGTTTCGTAAAGGGTTAGAAGTTCCCACAACGGCATTAATGGAAATCTTTTGGTCCAAAGAACGGATTTTAGAAGTGTATTTAAACATCGCTGAGTTTGGTAATGGTATCTTTGGCGTAGAAGCAGCTAGTCGCTATTATTTCAAAAAATCGGCAAAGAATTTAACGCAATCAGAAGCGGCATTACTCGCAGCAGTTTTACCAAACCCTATCATCTATAAAGTGAATAAGCCTAGTGCGTTAGTTCGTCAAAAACAAAGTTGGATTATGCGGCAAATGAATGGATTAGGCTTGAATTATCTAAAAGAAATGTAGATTCGTTATAAAGAAAAAAACCTTGAAACTCACTTTAAGTTTCAAGGTTTTAAATTTGGTGGAGATAATCGGGATCGAACCGACGACCTCTTGAATGCCATTCAAGCGCTCTCCCAACTGAGCTATATCCCCAAATAACGCAAGCTATGATAAATTTCGGCTGATAAACTGTCAATATTGAAATAATCAAATCCCGCTTATCAGCCTAAATATTAAGCGTTTTGAGATTTAATAAAATCAATGGCACGTTGGATACGCGCTAACACGCGTTCACGGCCGATGCCTACTAATGTCACATCCATTGAAGGTGATTGACCTGAGCCTGTTACAGCCACGCGTAACGGCATCCCAACTTTACCCATCCCTACTTCTAATTCAGCTGCGGTTTGTTCAATCGCTTCATGAGTAGAATGTAAATCCCAGCTAGAAAGTGCGGTCAATTTTTCTTTTACTTTTTCAAGTGGTTCAATCGCCGCTGCTTTAAAGTGTTTCTTCACCGCTGCTTCATCAAAACTTTCAAACTCTTCGAAGAAATAACGGCTTGCTGATGCCATTTCTTTTAAAGTTTTGCAACGTTCTGCAAGCATCGTCACGATTTCAGTTAATGCCGGGCCATTTGAAGTATCAATACCTTGATCTTTATAGTGCCATGCAAGATGTTTTGCTACATATTCAGGTGGTAATTCACGAATGTAATGATGATTTAACCACAATAATTTTTCCGTGTTAAATGCACTTGCTGATTTACTCACATGATCTAATTCGAAGTATTTAATCATTTCTTCACGCGTAAAGATCTCTTGGTCACCATGCCCCCAACCTAAACGAACAAGATAGTTGATTAAGGCTTCTGGTAAATAACCATCATCACGATATTGCATCACACTTACCGCACCATGACGTTTTGAGAGTTTTTGGCCATCATCACCGTTAATCATAGAAACGTGCGCATATACTGGAATTGGTGCGCCTAACGCTTTTAAGATATTAATTTGACGCGGAGTGTTGTTAATATGGTCTTCACCACGTACAACGTGAGTAATACCCATATCCCAGTCATCCACCACTACACAGAAGTTATAGGTTGGTGAACCGTCAGTACGACGAATAATTAAATCATCTAATTCGCTATTGCTGATTTCAATACGACCACGCACCGCATCATCAAACACGACTGAACCTTCTGTTGGGTTTTTAAAACGTACTACGTGTGGCTCATCGGCTGCATGATTGTGATCATGTAAACAATGACGGTCATAACGTGGTTTTTCTTTGTTTTGCTCTTGTGTATGGCGTAATTCTTCTAAACGTTCTTTAGAGCAATAACAACGATAAGCCAAGCCTTGTTCAATCATTTCATCAATCACTTGATTGTAACGATCAAAGCGTTTGGTTTGATAATAAGGACCATGTTCCCAAGCAAGGTTTAACCACTCCATTCCTTCAATGATTGCCGCAGTAGCTTCCGGTGTAGAACGTTCTAAATCGGTATCTTCAATACGTAGTACAAACTCACCGTTGTTATGTTTTGCAAATAACCAAGAATAAAGAGCTGTACGTGCGCCACCTACGTGTAAATAACCTGTTGGACTTGGGGCAAAACGCGTACGTACTTTGACATTCGGATCTAATTCAAAAGGAGGATCAATTTTCATTTTCTTAATAACCTATTCATTTATAAAATTGTCTTTATTTTACTACGACTTGCGTGAGTTCTAAATAAAAAATCTGATTTTATGCCTATTTTTGCAACAACTAGACGCTTTTTCATAAAAATATATTGACTGAAATCTCATTATACTTATAATGCCAATCCACAACATTAAGGGCGATTAGCTCAGTTGGGAGAGCACCTCCCTTACAAGGAGGGGGTCACTGGTTCGAGACCGGTATCGCCCACCAC
>CABSXY010000066.1 GCA_902481695.1 uncultured Haemophilus sp.
GTACCGATGATGGCACTCTTTTATTTAATTATGGCGGTAATTATCTTAGGCATGCATATTGATATGATCCCGACGGTAATCGCCAACATTTACAAAAGTGCCTTTACTTTCCAATCTGCAGCTGGTGGAATGTTTGGTGCTTTAGTATCTAAAGCTATGATGATGGGGATTAAGCGCGGATTATTCTCTAATGAAGCGGGGATGGGGTCTGCACCAAATGCCGCCGCCGCCGCTCATGTAAAACACCCGGTTAGCCAAGGTTTAGTGCAAATGCTTGGTGTGTTTGTCGATACCATGATCGTCTGTACTTGTACGGCAGTGATTATTTTACTTTCCGATAACTATGGCAGTGAAACACTGAAAAGTATTTCCTTAACGCAAAACGCATTGCGTTATCATGTCGGTGAATTTGGCGTACACTTCTTGGCTTTTATCTTATTGCTTTTTGCTTATTCCTCTATCATTGGTAACTATGCTTATGCGGAAAGTAACATTCGTTTTATTAAAAATAAACCTTGGTTTGTATGGGCATTCCGCTTATCGGTATTATTCTTCGTTTATTTTGGTTCAGTAAAATCAGGTAATGTGGTGTGGAATTTCGCGGATACCGTGATGGCTGTGATGGCAATTATTAACTTAGTCGCGATTGTTTTACTTTCCCCAATTGTGTGGAAGTTAATGAAAGACTATCAGCATCAATTAAAAGCAGGAAAAGAGCCTGAATTTAAAATTGACCTCTATCCTGAAATTAAAAAACGAGTATTAGATCATCGAATTTGGAAATAAATGTTGATGGAATATAACAAAGGCGGGGGGAGTCCCGCCTTTATTGTTTTAAATTGACTTTAAAATTGACCGCACTTTATTGTTCATTTCGATAAGTCAGGAAGTAATAAGAAAGGGCAGAAATGACCACGCAAGCTGTCATTGTATAGAGCATTGGTGCCGCGGTTTCCATTTTAAAGCTTGCGACTAAGGATCCCATTACCGCGCCAACACCAAAACGTACACTTCCCATTAATGAATTTGCGGTACCCGCCATCGTTGGGAATTTCTCTAGAATAGAGGCGGTGGCATTGGAGGATATTAATGGATTTTGACCTACAAAAAAGGCTACACCAATAGCCATTGGCCAAAAACCGAAATCAAAAAGTGCGGTTAAAAATAACCAAATTCCTGATATGAATTGTACCGCAATACCAATTCGTAACATGGTTTCCGCACCTAATTTCAGCACAAACTTCCCATTTAAATAGGATGCGGCTGTCATAATCGCGATATTCATCATAAAGAAATAGCCGAATTGATCGACTGGAATACCATAAATACCGATATAGACAATAGAACCAGCCGTGACGAAAGCAAATAAACCACCAAAACCAAAAGAAGCTGCTGCCATATAACCTAATACTTCTTTTTGTTTTGAAAGCATCATGAAGTTACGGGCAATAATATTAAGACGCAGTGGAATTCGATTTTCATGTTTATGGGTTTCGGGAATAATAAAAAAGACAAGCAAGGCGGCAAGGAATCCCATCGCGCCAATCACATAAAAAATCATGTGCCAATGGAAAAATTTCACAATATATCCACCAATCACGGGGGCAACAAGCGGTGCAATCATAAAGACAAGTGTGATGGTGGACATGACTCGAGAGAGTTGATCCTTGCTAAATAAATCTCGTAATAACGCCCCTGAAAGCACCACAGGCGCAGCACCAAAGAAACCTTGAATGAAACGCAGTGCAGTGAAACTGCCTATAGAGTGAATACCGGTTAAAATAATGGCTGTAATGGCACCAATAATGACACCTAATAAAATAATCGGTTTACGACCAAAACTATCGCCAAAGGGCCCCCAGAATAATTGCCCTGCTGCCATGCCGTAAGCAAAGAATGTCAGCGTGTGCTGAACTTGCTCTGAGTTGATATTTAAGTCTTCAGCAATATTTAAAAAGGACGGAATATACATATCCACGCCTAAAGGCGGCAGCATCGAGAGGATGCCGAGCGTGGCGATAAAAATAAAGGTAGGTTTAATATTTTGGCTCATATTATTTCACTAAATTATCGATTTCTTCCTGCGTGAGAGGACGATATTCGCCTTCTTCTAAGCTTTCATCTAATTCAACGTTGCCTATTTTCCAACGGTGTAGCGCGACGACCTTATTACCAAGGGCTGCAAACATTCGTTTCACTTGGTGATAGCGCCCTTCAGAGATAGTCAGATTGACGTTGTAATCGTCTAATATTTCTAATTTCGCTGGCTTAGTGGGTTCTTTTTCACCACGTAACAAAATGCCTTCTTCACAGGCTGAAGCATAATGATTTTCGACCGGATCGGCTAAGGTCACTAAATAGGTTTTTTCGCATTGATGTTTTGGTGAAGTAATACGATGTGACCATTGACCATCATCCGTTAATAGCACGAGTCCTGTGGTATCCACATCTAATCGTCCAGCGCTGTGTAACTTGCCAGAAAGAGGCGGTTCAAAGAACTGATAAATGGTGGGGTAGTCTCCATCATCGTGAGAGCAAACGTAGCCTTGTGGCTTATGCAACATAAAATATTGCCCTTCTTCTACCCAAGGCAACAATTCATCTTCAAAATAAATTTCATCTTCTAGGCTTACTTTGGTCGCACCATTTTTCACAATTTCACCATTAATTTTGACCGCACTTTGGCGAATGGCCTTGGTGGCTTGTGAACGGGTTAAGCCTGTATTCTCGGCAATAAATTTATCTAGTCGCATCGTAAACTCTTATTTTTGATTGAACCAGCTGACGTAATCAAACTGATCGTAATATTTTTCGCCATTCCAACCGGAAAAAGTAAATAAATCGCCCACTTCGCCTTCGTTTTCAAAGCCTTTAATGTAGAAAGCGGATTTTAATTCGGGATATGGCTTGTGGGTAAAGACGACTTTGTTTGGATAAGGCAAGTTATCGAAGGCTTGCAAATCCTCATATTTTGCACCTTTTCCACCATCTTTATCTGTCATCATAATAAACAAATTATCGAGGTCTAAACGCTGTGAGCGTGCTTCCCACTTTTCCCGAGCCTCTTGTTCGGAGTGGTAGTGCATAAAGTGCACTTTAAGATCACCTAATAGACCAACTGGGTACGGTTTTTCTGTTTGTATAAATTGAAGCGGTTGTGCTTGATAGAATGTGATGTTCTGTAGATAGCGAACAAAATCGCTTGGGTCTAAATAAAGGTTAACAAACGGAGAATTAAAAGGCTGATTGAGATCGTGCAAAATAAATGCACCGACACAGTTTGCAGAAATTACTGACATGCCTTGGTTGGTTAACCGTTGTTGGAAGGTTTTGTTAATCGCTTTCCGTTGTAATTTATTGATGGCACTTCTAAATTTAGAAAACAAACTCATTATTTATATCCTGTATATTTTTTGCGATATAGTAACGTTTTTGCTTCTGAATGTGAAGAAAAGACAAAAGTGCGGTCGATTTCACTCATATTTTTGTAATAAATGTGTAAAATTTTTGCGGTATGTCACAAAATTCTCTTAAAAAGAGAGTATAATGGCGCAAATTTTATTTAACCTAAGTGAAAATGGAGTATTTTTATATGAGCGAACAATTGCGCCAAGCCGCATTAGATTTTCATGAATTCCCAATTCCGGGGAAAATTGCCGTTACCCCAACCAAATCGCTAGAAACCCAGCATGATTTAGCCCTTGCTTATTCTCCAGGTGTTGCAGAGCCTTGTCTCGAAATTGAAAAAGATCCTTCTGCTGCAAGCCGTTATACTGCTCGTGCTAATTTAGTGGCCGTGATTTCAAATGGTACTGCCGTATTAGGTTTAGGAAATATTGGTGCACTTGCCTCAAAACCTGTTATGGAAGGGAAAGGTGTATTGTTCAAAAAATTTGCCGGCATCAATGTATTTGATATTGAAATCAATGAACATGATCCAGATAAATTAATCGATATCATCGCTTCACTAGAGCCAACGTTTGGTGGCATTAACCTTGAAGATATCAAAGCACCGGAATGTTTCCACATTGAAAAAGCATTGCGTGAACGTATGGGAATTCCGGTATTCCATGATGACCAACACGGTACAGCTATCATCGTCGGTGCGGCTGCATTAAACGGTTTAGAAATTATTGGTAAAAATATTGCTGATGTTCGCTTAGTGGTTAATGGGGCTGGTGCTTCTGCTATTGCTTGTACGAACTTGCTTCGTGCGTTAGGTTTCAAAAAAGAAAATATCACTATGTGTGACTCAAAAGGTGTGATTTTCAAAGGCCGTGGCGATAACATGGATGAAACCAAACAATTTTATGCCATTGAAGATAATGGCTGGCGTACATTAGCGGATGCCGTTAAGGGAGCTGATGTGTTCTTAGGTTGCTCTAAAGCAGGTGCATTAAAACCTGAAATGGTGAAAACCATGGCAGAAAATCCATTAATCTTAGCATTGGCTAACCCTGTGCCTGAAATTACCCCAGATGAAGCGAAAGCAGTACGTCCGGATGCGATTGTTTGTACTGGTCGTTCAGACTTTCCAAACCAAGTTAATAATGTGCTTTGTTTCCCATTCTTATTCCGTGGTGCTTTAGATGTAGGTGCAACAGCGATTAATGAGGAAATGAAATTAGCGGCTTCTCATGCAATTGCAAGTCTTGCGAAAGAACCGGTTCCATTAGAAATTATTGCTAATTATGGTGCGTTATCTTTTGGACCTGATTATGTGATTCCAACACCATTTGATCCACGCTTATTGTTTACTGTATCTTCTGCGGTAGCGAAAAAAGCGATGGAAACAGGTGTAGCAACACGTCCAATTACTGATTGGGCAGCTTATGAAAAACAATTAAAAGCATTAGTTGCAGCTTAATCTTTCTCTTCCGAAGTGCGGTCAAAAATGATGATATTTTTAACCGCACTTTGTGTTTTTTTATCTGTCTATGAAAGGAATGGCACATTAGCGTGCTTTAAATTAATTAAAGGGTAGCGATTCCCTTAGGACTTATGAGTGTCAAAATGAAACAAACACGTTCTCCTTTATATCCGATTTTCCTCTTCGTCATCATTAATCTGATTATTTTCACCTTGTCTCGTCTTGGGCTTGCGATTTGGCAGGCAGACCGTGTTTCTGCGGTAGAGGGATGGGGACAACTATTTTTACAAGGCTTGCGTATGGACATCGTAGCTTTGTGTTACTTATTTGGTGTGCCGGCATTATTGACGGTGCTATTTCATCATAGCCGAATTTGGAAAATGATTTTACGTATTTGGCTTACCTTAGGTAGTGTGTTTATTCTATTTATGGAATTGGCTACGCCTGCATTTATCGAAACCTATGACTTCCGTCCAAACCGACTCTTTATTGAATATTTAATTTATCCGAAAGAAGTCTTTTCAATGTTGATGGAAGGCCATTTAACTGCGGTCATTTTTAGTCTTATTTTCACCGTTACGGCTTTCTTCTGTTATTGGAAACTATCTGGTTATGCGGTGAAAAACTTACGCCCAATGAGCTGGAAATTACGCCCTGTTGTAGCATTGCTCGTGATTGCAGTGGCTTTTTTAGGTGCGCGTTCGAGTTTCCAACACCGAGGTGTTAACCCTGCAATGGTCGCCTTTTCTTCCGATGGTTTAGTGAATTCTCTCGTGTTGAACTCTGGCTATTCTGTCCTTTATGCGGCACAGCAATTTAAAGATGAAGGTTCATCTTCCGAGGTGTACGGCAAAATGGATACTGATGAAATGTTGCGTATTGTCAAAGCAAGCCGTGGCCGTCCTGAAAGTGATTATATTTCAGAGAAGATTCCAACATTAACGAAAAACCAAGCCACTTACCAAGGTAAACCGAAAAATATTGTCATTATTTTGGAAGAAAGTTTTGGCGCGCAATTTGTCGGTACATTAGGCGGAAAACCACTTTCGCCTGAATTTGATAAATTAGCCAAAGAAGGCTGGTTATTTGAAAATCTCTATGCTACGGGGACACGTTCAGTTCGTGGTATTGAAGCAACTACAGCGGGCTTTACACCCACTCCAGCACGAGCAGTGGTGAAATTAAATAACAGTCAAAGTGGTTTCTTTACCATTGCAGATTTACTTGCTAAACAAGGTTATAACACGTCTTTTATTTATGGCGGTGAAAAACACTTTGATAACATGGCAAGCTTCTTCTATGGCAACGGCTTCCAAACTATTATCGATCAAAAGGATTATCAAAATCCGAAATTTACTGCGACTTGGGGCGTGAGTGATGAGGATTTATTTGATAAAGCGAACGAAACCTTTACCCAATTACAGAATGAAGGAAAACCATTCTTTAGCTTAGTATTCAGTTCAAGCAATCACGATCCTTTTGAATTTCCGGATGGTAAAATTGAGCTTTACGAACAACCAAAAGCAACCCGTAATAACAGCGCAAAATATGCGGATTATGCCATTGGTTATTTCTTCAAATTAGCGAAACAGTCTAATTATTGGAAGGATACTGTATTCTTGGTGATTGCAGACCATGATTCCCGTGCGGCGGGCGCAAGCTTAGTACCAATTAAGCATTTCCATATTCCAGCGTTAATTTTAGGTGATCATGTTGAGCCTCGCCGAGACAGTCGTTTAGTGAGTCAAATTGATATGCCAACAACCTTGCTTTCTATTGCGGGCGTAAGCGGTAATTATCCGATGATTGGTTTTGATTTAACGCAAGACGTTAATCCAAATCGTGCCTTTATGCAGTTTGATCAAACCCAAGCGTTAATGAAAGGCAATCATGATGTCGTTATCCAAACACCAAATAGCAAAGCAAAAGGCTATGTCTATGATAAGGAAAAAGACACATTAACTGAAAAAGAAGTGCCGGAAGAAATGAAAAAAGAAGCCTTGGCACATGCTTTACTTGGCAGCTATTTGTATAAAAATCGTTTATATAAAGGCAGTGAAGAGAAATAAAGTGCGGTCAGTTTTAGGCTAATTTTAAAGGGCGAATGATTTCGCCCTTTTTTATATGATTTGAATTTAGTGATTTTCAGCAATCACACGTGGGAATAAAATATTATTTTCACGGTGAATATGCATCATTAAATCATCAGCAAACTCTTGGATGCCACTATAAAGCGCACGCCATGTATTGCAAGCATCTGCTGGAGGTGTCATATTGTTTGTTAATGATTTCAATACTTCCAAATGTTCGCCGTGTTCGGTGTGTTCCATTTCCATCATACGAATTGGCATTTGCGCCATCATATAGTTACCGGCTTTGATCATAGGGAAAAGCACGTGTTCTTCTTTCATCATGTGGTTGCTCAAATCCTCATAGACATTGCGTAATTCAGCTGCCACACCTATTGGGCAATCTTCACGATCGCCATGAACACTTTCTACACGATCCGCTAAGACGATTAATTCTTGAAGCTGTTCGCGGTGGCGTTGATGGTAGCGAACTAAAATATGATCGATAATTTCAGGATAAGTTGCATTAACCCAATATTCCTCTGGGTTTTCTGCTTTGCTGTTTTGAAGCTCGGTTAAACGAGTTTCAATTTCTGCTAAATTTAATCCTTTTTCTGCCGCTGCGTGAGCGAGTGTATCTGAACCACCGCAGCAGAAATCTAAATCATATTCACGAAGTAGTGAAGTTGAGCCGGGTACGCTGACAGCGATTTCACTTAATTTTTTATCTCCAAAAGACATAATGAATCTCCTTATTGATGAGGTAGAGTTAAAAAGTTGAGTGAAATACTAAGATAATGAAAGAAAAATGCAACGGATTTTTTAGCAAAGTATGATTTAAATCAAAGCTAAAAGTTAAAGTTACCGTGTTGTAGGTAGGTATTAATGTGTATGAAAAGTGAAAGTTGCATTGCTTTGATTAGGTGTTATTATTCGAGCATAGAGAGGGAATAATCATGAAGCGAATCTATCGATTTTTGGCTGTTGGCTTGGTGTTAGTGGTTTTAGGTACTGGATATTTTTTTATAAATCTAACGATTTTTGACCGTACATTTATTCAACTAAATACGTCACAAAAAGTAAATTACATTCATTTTGAAAACAGGTTAAATATGCAATGTGATAAGGCTGATAATTCAGTGTCTAAATTAGTCTCTTCACATTTTCGTTTGGTCAATTGGAATGTGCATAAAGGACAAGATAAGGGGTGGCAAGAAGATTTAGCGCGATTGTCTAATCAGGCTGATTTTGTGTTATTGCAAGAGGCGACACAACATCAAAATTTAAGTGCATTTTCGACCGCACTTTTTGTGTCCTCTTTTTCTTTTAAAGATCTCTTATCAGGTGTAAAAACATTCACCAACACGCAACCAGAATCGTATTGCGGTGGTGGTGTAGCTGAACCATTAATACGAATACCTAAAGTGGCAAGTGTGATGAATTTTCCATTAGAAAAAGGCGATAGTTTGCTACTTATTAATGTGCATTTAATTAATTTTGAATGGGGTATTTCCACTTATCAAACCCAGTTAGAGCAGCTATTTTCCTTTGTTGAAAATCATCAAGGTCCTATCATCATGTCTGGTGATTTTAATGCGTGGAATGAACGTCGTCTGAATTTAGTCAATAATTTGATACAAAAATATGGACTCGGTGCAGTGACGCTATCTCAAGATGAACGATTGCGATTTTTAGGTTATCCACTTGATTATATTTTTACGCGAGGCGTAAAAGTGGTGAGTGCAACATCAGAAGTGGTTACTTCGTCAGATCATAATCCATTACTGATTGAATTCGAATTGGAATAAAGTGCGGTCAGATTTTGAGAAAATTTTAGGGCTAACGTTATGTTAGCCCTATGTGTTAATTACTTGGTTTGATTAATTAAAAATTGTGTTAATAGAGACACTGGACGACCTGTTGCACCTTTATTTGCACCTTGAAGCCAAGCTGTTCCCGCAATATCTAAATGTGCCCAGGTGTACTTTTTCGTAAAGTTGGAAAGGAATGCGCCTGCAGTAATTGCACCGCCCCAACGACCGCCAATATTAGCCAAATCGGCAAATGGGGATTTTAATTGCTCTTGATATTCTTCACTTAATGGTAAACGCCAAGCTTTATCAGTAGTTTGCTGTGCGGCTTGTAATAACTGTTCTGCTAAGGCATCATCAGTTGAAACTAAGCCGCTGTTATGTTGGCCTAACGCCACCACGCAAGCACCTGTTAGGGTTGCGAC
>CABSXY010000067.1 GCA_902481695.1 uncultured Haemophilus sp.
CTATTAGTAAATTATAAAAATAAATTAAATATAAAGGTATTGTGTTTTGATGAGCTTTTAAGAAAGCATAATGTTCCCTATGGAGATAAGAAATTATTATTAAAATATGGAAAATTTTCATATCAGACACTTAAGAAATTTTATACAATGCTTGAATCTGACTGTGATCAAATGTTAGTTCTTGATTCAGAGTCTATGTTTATTAATAAAACAAACATTAATCAAATGTTTGATAATTTCTTTAGTTCTCCGTTTATTACTGTATGTAATTTAGATTTGTTATCTAAAGTTGGCTTTTTTAAATCTAAAGTTATGGAGAATATAAGTATTATCCTAGATAGTGGAACGGAGAAGAGTATTGACGAAAAAAACTCTGCATATAAAAAGGTTGAACTTTATAACTCAAATCAATCTAGTCTAACCGATATTTGGTTTTTAGAGAATTTTGTATGGTTTTATGATAAATCTATTTTAACGAAAATGTTCGAGGTGTTAGGAGATCCATTTTCTATTATAGATAATCTCTACATCAATTCCCCAGTAGAAAATAGAGAGCAGGGATGCTTTGAAATTTGCCTTTATCAAGGGTTTATATATAAATACAATGAAGAATTTAATTACGAAATTATACATACTGAAGAACTTATAAATGATACCTTTAAGGATCATACAAAATTATACCAAAAATATGAAAAAGATTATTACTCCTTGTGGGGGGGAGAGTTTGGTTTTATTGAAATGGCAATGGCTTTACTGACAGACAAAAATTATTCTTTATTTGCACAGTCATTTAAAAAATATAAGTTCAATATCATTAGATGTGATTTCACTAACTTAAATAATTATAAAGCTCAAAAATTATTTTTAGATATATTATCGCCTAATATATTAGCAGCCTCCCAAAATCATATATGGGGAGTTAATGATACCCAGAGAGATAAAATTTGGAATCTACTTGTTTTTAATAACTCATTTGCTAGATTTATCTATAAGGATCTGAAGAATATTATGAGGCCAATAAAACCCCTACTTATTTGGGGACGATACTTTTATTTTTTGACAAAACATTCAGTTTTATGGTTAAAAGGTCTATTGGAAAATATTAAATTTTTTAAAAAATAGGTAATTAACATATGTTTATAATCCCAATGGCGGGTCTGAGTTCCCGTTTTTTCAAAGCTGGTTATACAAAGCCTAAATATCAATTAGATTTAAATGGTGAAACCGTATTTTCTTGGTCTGTTCGTTCATTTGAACGTTATTTTAAAACAGATAAGTTTGTTTTTATTTATCGTGATGTTTATGAAACAAAAAATTTCTTAGAAGAAGAAATGAAAAAACTTGGAATTTCCGACTATGAACTAGTTTGCTTACCTGAAGAAACATTAGGGCAAGCAGATACAGTATATCAAGGTATTGTTAATATTAATGTTGACGAATCGATCTATATTTTTAATATTGATTCTCGTATCATTGATTTTGTTAAACCTGAGTGGGCTGATGAGTGTGATGGTTATTTAGAAGTTTTTAGGGGAGAGGGCGATCATTGGTCATTTGCCGAACCAGATGGTAATACTAATAAAGTTTTACGGACAACTGAAAAAGAGCGTATTTCAGAGCTTTGTAGTGATGGATTATATTATTTTAAGCATAAGTCTATTTTTGAAAGTTTATTTTTAGATACCAAATTTAAAGGTAATACAACTAAAAACGAATACTATATAGCTCCTCTTTATAATGAATTGATTTCTCAGGGAGGAAAGGTTTTCTATGATTTAATTCCTGCAGATAAGATCTTATTTTGTGGAACGCCAGATGAATATTTAGCATTATTAAATAAGTAGGAGTCATAATATGAAACGTTTAATTATGGATTTAGATAATACTATTACTCTTACAGAGAATGGCGATTATAGAAATGCTAAACCGATAATTCCGGTAATTGAGAAGTTACGTGAATATAAAGCGAAAGGGTTTGAAATCGTTATTAGCTCAAGCCGTAATATGCGAACGTATAAGGGAAATGTTGGGAAGATTAATGTGCATACTTTGCCGATCATTATGGATTGGTTAGAGCGGCATAATGTCCCTTATGATGAAATTTATGTTGGCAAGCCTTGGTGTGGACATGATGGTTTTTATGTTGATGATCGCGCTGTTCGTCCCGATGAATTTGCTTTAATGAGCTATGATGAAATCCGTAAGTTAACAAAAATGGATGGTGAATATGATTCTAATTAATTCAGCTGCCTATGTGAATGCAGAATTTCGCAATGAATTTGGTTCAATCCCACCTTGTTTTTTACCTATTGGTAATAAAAAATTGCTTTCACATCAAGTGAATGCTTTGCGTAAGCAATTTTCACAAAAAATTATTGTTTCGCTTCCTAGCAATTATGCATTGAGTATTGATGAGTCGTTATTACTTCAAGAGCTTGATGTTGAACCAATCTTTGTTCAAGAAGGTATTTCATTAGGGATGGCCCTTCTTTATATATTAAATACCATTGGGTATGAGAATGAAACGTTAAGATTATTACATGGAGATACATTATTAGGGCATTTTCCTGAGGGCATTGATTGTGTAGGTTTAGGAAAGCCTCAAGATGATTATATTTGGCAAGTTAATGAGGGCTCTAATGCGGTATGGTGTGGTTTCTTTACCTTCTCTAGTCCAAGAGCATTTGTGCGAGCATTGGCACTTTCTCAAGGTGATTTCCCAAAATCAGTCAAAATTTATGAGGAAGAAAAAGGTATAGCTTACGAGAAGGTAAATTCATGGTATGACTTTGGTCATATCAATACTTATTTTCAATCACGCTCAATTATTACAACACAACGAGCATTTAACTCATTAAAAATTGAAAATGGCGTAGTATGGAAGTCTGGTACACCACCAAGAAAAATTGAGGCTGAAGCAAATTGGTTCCAGCAACTACCAGCAGAATTAAAACGCTTTACTCCACAATTAATTCAATCTGGAAAGAACGAACAAGGTAATCCATTCTATGAAACTGAGTATCTTCCTATCTTGCCGTTAAATGAGATTTTTGTCCATGGCAGAAACCCAGTAGCGATTTGGGAAAAAGTGCTTGGTTTAATTTCATTCTATATGAATGAATCTAGAAAACATTTTCCATATGATAATAAGGACCTTATTGCAAAAATCCACCAAGATTCGACCGCTCTTTACGCAGATAAAACTTATGAGCGACTAGAAACTTATGCAAAACAGAAAGGTATTGAGTTAGATAAACCAGCCCGTTATAACGGAAAAGATTTGCCATCTTTACGCCAAATTGCGCAAGAGTGTATTGATGCCTCATTAGCATTGCCTGAAATTCCTTCTGTTGTGCATGGTGATTTATGCTTTAGTAATGTTATGTATGATTCTCGCAGTAATAGTGTGAAAGTGATAGATCCTAGAGGATTGAATATTCAGCAAGAATTAACCATTTATGGAAATCAAAGTTACGATTTGGCCAAACTCTGTCATTCTTTCATTGGTTTGTATGATTTTATTATTGCTGACGCGTTTCACCTTGAGAAAAATGATGAGATTGGTGTAAAACTCAGATTTAACCTCGACTCACGTTTGAAGCAAGTACAATCTATGTTTATGCAAAAATCACTTATTCCAGAGTTGTCAAATAAAGCTATTATTGCACCAACAATCTTGCTATTCTTATCTATGATTCCATTACACTTTGATAAACCTCATAGACAAGAAGCAATGTTAGCAAATGCGTTGCGTTTGTATGTAGAATATTTTAAGGCTTAGTTTAGGATATTACTTTGCGAAATCATTTTCTTTTGGTGGGCGCAGGTTTCTCCAATGCCGTTATCGCTCGCGAATTAGCAGAGAAAGGTTATAAAACGGTTGTTATCGATTCTCGTAGCCATGTCGCAGGTAACTGTCACTCTGAACGTGATGCTGAAACAAATGTAATGGTGCATGTTTATGGTCCACATATTTTCCATACTGATAATGAGCGAGTATGGAATTATGTGAACAACTTTGGTGAGTTTATGCCATTTGTTAATCGCGTAAAAACGATTAGCCAAGGTGCGGTTTATTCTCTCCCAATTAATTTACATACGATCAACCAATTCTTTGGTAAAACTTGCTCACCGAAAGAAGCAAAAGCATTAATTGAAGCACAGGCAGACTTGTCTATTACTGATCCACAAACCTTTGAAGAGCAAGCAATGCGTTTTGTCGGTAAGGATTTGTATAAAGCGTTTTTCCATGGTTACACCAAAAAACAATGGGGTGTAGAGCCAAAAGAGTTACCGGCAAGCATTTTAAAACGTTTACCTGTGCGCTTTAACTATGACGATAACTACTTTGCACATAAATTCCAAGGTATGCCGAAAGAGGGATATACACAGATTGTGGAAGCGATTTTAGATCATGAAAATATTGAAGTGCGTTTAAATACACCATTTGCTGAATCGATGAAAGCTGAATTTGATCATATTTTCTGGTCTGGTCCTTTAGATGCGTACTTCGGATTTGAATTAGGTCGCCTAGGTTATCGTACCTTAGATTTCGAGGCATTCCGTGATGAAGGCGATTTCCAAGGTAATGCGGTAATTAACTATGGTGATGAAGAAGTACCCTATACTCGTATTTCAGAACATAAACACTTTGCGCCATGGGAACAACACGAGAAAACAATTTGTTATCGTGAATTTAGCCGTCTATGTGGTGAAAATGATATTCCGTATTACCCGATTCGTTTAGTGAAAGATAAAGCTCTTTTACAAGAATATGTTGAAAAAGCGAACAAGGAAACGCAAGTTACTTTCGTCGGGCGTTTAGGTACTTATCGTTATTTAGATATGGATGTGACGATTAAAGAAGCTTTAGAAACAGCTGATGTTGTAAAAGAATCATTAGAAAAACAGACCGCACTTAAACCTTTTTATGTAAATATGGACTAAAGTATAGCGAGTCTAGAAATAAAGCCATATACGATTTCGTGTATGGCTTTTGTTTAAATAAAATTGAGTTGATTATGCATGCTGAAAAATCAATTTGTGCAGTGGTTGTAACGTTTAACCGCAAAGTATTATTATTAAATTGTTTAAATGCGCTAAAAGCCCAAACACATCCTTTATCTCATATTGTGGTGATTGATAATGCCAGTACTGATGGTACAGCCGATTTTTTAGATGAGCATGGCTGGATAAACAATGATGCTTTTACTTTAATCACGTTGCCCGAAAATATGGGCGGTGCAGGTGGATTCCATGAAGGAATCAAGTATGCGTTTGAACAAGGTTTTGATTATATTTGGTTGATGGATGATGATGGATTTCCAGCTGAAACATGTTTGGAAAAACTCTTACCTTACACTACTGAGAATTGTTATATAGGTCCAGTAGTGATTGATTGTGAAGGCAAAGAGAAACTAAGTTTTAGTTTACGTTTACCAAATAGTTTGCAAGTACTTGATCATTACTCTGATATTCCTCAGTCTTTAAAAATAGATAATCAAATTAAGGATACAGTATTGCCTTTTAATGGTACATTAATCGGAAGAGATCTTGTCCAACAAATGGGATTTCCTATGAAGGAGTACTTTATTTGGGGAGATGAGAGAGAATATACTATGCGTGCAGAGGCATACAGCGCCAACATTTTGACAGTGATCGATGCATTATTTTATCATCCTATGGCAAGCTCAATATCAGAGCCAATGTTTTTTGGTAAATTACGGTTTAATAATGCACATTCAGATTTAAAACAGTATTGTTTTTGTCGTAATACAATCGCTACTTTTGCCAAACATAAAGGGTTTGTTTATGTGCTAGTTTTTTTTATTAAAACAACTTGGTTCTATGCATTTACTCAACCAAGCTTTTCTCGTTTGCTGTTTGCTTGGCGTGCAATGTGGCACGGGCTTACTGGTGATTTTTCTCATCATAAGGATTACTTAAAATAACATGCAAAAGCTTACTGTATTAGTGATTACGCATAAAGACTATGAGTTTCCAAATTCTGCATGCTATCTTCCCATATTTGTAGGGGGGGAGCGTACAAGCGCTATAAAAAATGAAGAGTTTCACCAAGATAATTCAGGTATAAATATTGCGGAGAAAAATAGCAGTTTTTGTGAGCTCACTGGGCTTTATTGGGCTTGGCAAAATGGTATCTTTAAAAATAACCAATATGTTGGGTTAGTACACTATCGCCGTTATTTTGCAGGTAAAAAGTTATGTTTGAAGAAACAGCATATTGCATCAGAAAGCGAGTTGCTATCTCTTCTAGAAAAATATGATGCGATTTTACCGAAAAAACGAAATTATTTTATTGAATCAATTTATTCTCACTACCAACATGCCCATTATGTTAAGGATCTGAATTGTACAAGGGAAATTATTTCTGAATTGTACCCTGAGTATATAACGAGCTTTGATGCAATTATGCAAGGCCGAAAGATTCATATTTATAATATGTTTGTCATGTCATCAGAGAACTCATCAGAATACTGTCAATGGCTTTTCCCTATTTTGTTTGAATTAGAAAAGCGAATAGATATAACCCAGTATGATAACTATCAAAAAAGAGTGTTTGGTTTTATTGCCGAGCGCCTATTCAATGTTTGGTTGGTTCATCATCAGTTAAAGTTTTGTGAAATTCCGGTAGTTAATTTGGAAGGCGAGAATTTGTTAAAAAAAGCGATTAATTTATTAAAACGGAAATTTCTAAGATAAGGATTTCACTATGCATAAAATTACGTGGTGTAAATTTATTTTGTTAGCTACTGATTTTTTAACACTTTTTAGTTCATTATTTATTGCTTATGAAGTGTTAGATATCGCCCGTGGCGGCCGTTTTTATTTTCCTTTGGAAGAATTTAATACCTATGTATTGATTCACGCCTGTGTATCTTTCGTTGGTGTGTTGTGGTTTTGGATACGATTACGGCACTATACTTACCGCAAACCGTTTTGGTTTGAATTAAAAGAAATTATCCGTACCTTATTGATTCTTTTCATTATTGAATTGGCGATTGTTGCCTTTTCTCGCCTATATGTTTCCCGTTATTTCTGGTCTGTAACTTGGATTTGTATCTTTGTTGGACTTCCTTTCTCCCGAATTTTTGTAAAAAATCTTTTAATAAAAAGCGGAATGTATCTAAAAGAAACCATCATTATTGGCAATGGGAAAAATGCTAAAGAGGTATTTAACGCTTTAAATAACGAATCGTATTTAGGATTTGACATAAAATTATTTGTGACAACAGAAGATTACCATTCAGAGTTTATTGAGGGTATTCCCGTTATGCGTCATAACCCTGAGTTACTCATGAAATTAGTCTCCCCAGAATTTACCCAGTTTATTTTAGCAATTGATGAAGAAAATAAGATTAAGCAAGATTTCTGGTTGCGTTACTTAATTCGTAAAGGATGCCGTTCTATTTCAGTAATTCCTGATTTCCGAGGTATTCCACTTTATGGCACGGATATGTCTTTTTTATTTAGCCAGGAAATGGTGCTTTTTAGAGTAAATAATAATTTAGCAAAACGTTCATCTAAGATTGTTAAAAGAACCTTTGATATCTTAGGTTCATCTTTTCTCTTGCTTTTATTGTTACCATTCTGTATCCCTCTCTATTTTATAATCACAAGAGATGGTGGTAATCTCATATACGAGCATACTAGAATTGGTCAGTACAAAAAGAAATTTAAATGTTTGAAGTTTCGAACAATGGTGAATAATTCAGATGAAGTGTTAGAAAAGATTTTAGCAACGGATGAAAATGCTAGATTAGAATGGGAAAAAGACTTCAAACTTAAAGATGATCCACGCATTACACCAATTGGAAAATGGTTAAGAGCGAGAAGTTTAGATGAACTACCACAGCTTTGGAATGTACTTAAAGGTGAGATGAGTTTAGTTGGACCTCGTCCTATAGTGAAAGAAGAATTGTCTTATTATCAAGAGGACGTTGATTATTACCTTATGGCTAAACCTGGAATGACGGGTTTATGGCAGGTAAGTGGGCGGAATAACGTGAGCTATGATACGCGAGTTTATTTCGATACCTGGTATGCTAAAAACTGGTCTTTATGGAATGATATTGTGATCTTACTTAAAACGGCTAAAGTAGTTTGTAAGAAAACAGGGGCCTATTGATGAAGCGAATCCTCATCACCGGCGGTTCCGGTTTCATCGGTTCCGCCCTTATTCGATATATCATTAATCATACTGAAGATTCTGTTATCAATATTGATAAGCTGACTTATGCGGCAAATCAATCCGCTTTGAAAGAGGTAGAAAATAATCCTCGTTATGCTTTTGAGCAAGTTGATATTTGTGATTTTAAGGCGATAGAAAGCATTTTTGAAAAATATCAGCCAGATGCGGTGATGCATTTGGCGGCAGAAAGTCATGTTGACCGTTCTATTACGGGAGCGGCTGATTTTATTCAAACCAATATTGTGGGGACTTATGCCTTGTTAGAGGTTGCTAAGAATTATTGGCATACCTTAGACGAAGCTAAAAAAACGACCTTTCGATTCCACCATATTTCTACTGATGAAGTGTATGGGGATTTATCCTTTTCTGAGCCGGCCTTTACTGAACATTCCCCTTATCATCCTAGTAGCCCTTATTCAGCCTCAAAAGCAGCAAGTGACCATTTGGTGCACGCTTGGCATCGCACTTATGGTTTGCCGGTGATTATCACAAACAGTTCCAATAACTATGGAGCTTATCAGCATGCTGAAAAGCTTATTCCTTTAATGATTTTAAATGCTGTGATGGGGAAGCCTTTGCCGATTTATGGCGATGGGCAGCAAATTCGTGATTGGTTATTTGTGGGAGAGCATGTTCAAGCCTTATATTTAGTTTTAACCAAAGGTCGAGTCGGGGAACACTATAATATTGGTGGGAATTGTGAAAAAACGAATCTTGAAGTGGTTCAAATGATTTGTGAGTTACTCGAAGAACTGGTACCAAATAAGCCTAATCACATTGAGTATTACGAAGATTTAATTACTTTTGTAAAAGAC
>CABSXY010000068.1 GCA_902481695.1 uncultured Haemophilus sp.
AACTTCGAATCCCTAATTCACTTAACGCTTGGGTTAATTTTACGGGGATTTGTGTACCACCCAATAATACCGCTTTAGTTTGGATAGATTGTGGATGTTCGGCCAAATAATCAAACCAACGCTGCAATTGCGTTGGCACGAGAGAAACATGGGAAACCTCACCAATAGATTGATAAAAATCGTCTTTTGGTAAAACTAAGGTTGCCCCTGCGTAAAGCCAGCGCCACATAATCCCTTGTCCGGAAACATGATAAAGCGGCAAAGAAAGTAGCCATGATTGATCTTTGCCAAAATTCATTAAGGCACAAACGCCTTCCGCATTAGCTAAATGAGCAGACACATTATGCACCACCGCTTTAGGCAAACCAGTCGAGCCCGATGTTAATGTCATCGTTGCCGCTTTTGTAAAGTCAGCGTTATGTTCGTGTAATGCTTTAACAGCTAAATAATGAATATCTTCGGTTTGATAACAAAAATCCACCCCATACACTTGGCACAATTCTTCTCTTTTTTCTTGAGGAAATGCAGGATTGATACCTAAAATTTTTGTACCTAGCTGAATAACGGCTAAATAAAGAAATAAGATCTGTTCTGAATTTTTACCACAAAAAGCAACCGCACTTTGCGCTGTCACACCTTGTTGTAAAAGAAAGGCTTCCACCTGATTAATTTTCTCAGCAAGTTCTGCCCAAGTAAAAGGATCGCCCTGCGAATTTCGCAACGCGACCTGATTTACATACGCTGAATTTTGGGCAAATGCTTGCCAAGGGAATTTTTGCATCGAGTTAATTGCTAACGAAATAAGGGCGAACTTCGTCGATTAAATATTCCGGCAAATGCATAGACTGCATCGCCCCTTCTAACATCAACATTTTACGGCCACTATTGGTATTGGTAATCACCCAATATGGTGTATCTGGAATTTGTTTTGGTTTAGTATGATTACCCGCCACAAGCAACGTTCCTTCATCACGAGCAAAATACACACGAGTACGGCCTTGCAAGCTTTCGGTTGCCTGTGCAAAGCTTTCTGGATTGGTACGATAAAGCGTACGTAATATACTTAAAAAACGCACAACTGCTTTTGGCTCTTCTTTAAATTCAGCAGAATTCAAGAGTGCACGCACTTTATCAACAATGTGATTGATGGCTTCATCCGATTGTTTTTTCACTGCTTTTGGCGGTTCAACGGGTTCAACTTTTGGTTGAGATGCTTCGGTTGTTTTATCCGTTAAAACAGGCTCAGAATGCACCGCACTTTTTGGCGTTTCAGCTGACGCGACTGATTCAAAGGTATCAACCGAGCTTGTTGCGTGAATAGGTAAATTCAACAAACGGCGAAGAATATCAGACGCACTTTCTCCAATAGATTGAGTTTGTGCCGCAATGTATTGATATAATTCTTCATCGACTTCAATTATCTTCATTTTTTTCTCTCCGTTTGCTAAAATTTTCGTCTATTATAACGATTTCTAACCAAATTCTCACGCAAAATATATGTCATCTTCCCAATTATTAAACCATCAATTTCACCAAGCAAAACAATCAATTAATTCGCCTACTTTAGTTTTCATTCATGGCTTGTTTGGGGATATGAATAATCTTGGCGTCATCGCGCGTGCATTTAGCGATCACTATAATATTTTGCGCGTAGATTTACGCAATCACGGACATAGTTTTCATTCAGAAACAATGAATTACGATGTCATGGCTGATGATGTATGGCAACTTATCGATTATCTTCAATTAAATAAAGTGATCTTAATTGGTCATTCAATGGGCGGAAAAACGGCCATGAAAATGACCGCACTTCAACCGCAGCGTGTGGAAAAATTGGTTGTCATTGATATTGCACCAGTCGCAAATAGCAGTGCTGGGCATGATGATGTGTTCCGTGGTTTGTTTGCTGTGAAAAAAGCGCAGCCACAAACTCGTCAACAAGCTAAGCCTATTTTAGAAAGCGAAATTGCCGATCCTAGCGTGGTGCAGTTTATGTTGAAATCTTTTGAGCCGACTTCAAGCGAATATTTTCGTTTCAATTTGACCGCACTTTTCGAGCATTATGCGGAACTGATGGATTGGCAGGAAGTTTACGCTAATACGCCTACTCTCTTTATTAAAGGCGGGCTTTCATCTTATATTAAACCTGAATATACAGAAACTATTCTTAAACAATTCCCGAATGCGACTTCCTTTACTATTAATGGTTGTGGACACTGGGTTCATGCGGAAAAACCCGATTTTGTAGTACGTGCAATTGATAGGTTTCTAAATAAGAATTAATCGTTTTAAATGAGAATTATTCTATTCAAATGAGAATTCATTTATGTTATAGTTCGCACAAATTGTGGGGCTTTGATCCCTCATCTTTTTTCTACTCACCTAATTTTATTTCAAAAGGAAAGAACAATGGCAGTTGTCGGTTTATTTTACGGTAGTGACACAGGTAATACAGAAAACATTGCAAAAATGATTCAAAAGCAATTAGGTAACGAACTCGTTGATATTCGTGACATTGCAAAAAGCTCGAAAGAAGATATCGAAGGTTATGATTTTTTACTTTTCGGTATTCCAACTTGGTATTACGGTGAAGCACAAGCTGACTGGGATGATTTTTTCCCAACTCTAGAAGAAATTGATTTTACTGACAAATTAGTCGGTATTTTTGGCTGTGGCGATCAGGAAGATTATGCTGATTATTTCTGTGATGCGATCGGTACAGTACGTGATATCGTTGAACCACGTGGCGCGATTATCGTGGGCAATTGGTCAACTGATGGTTACACCTTTGAAGCATCAAAGGCAGTATTAGATGACGGAAACTTTATCGGTTTATGTATCGATGAAGATCGTCAACCAGAACTCACAGCAGAACGCGTAGAGAAATGGACAAAACAAATCTACGATGAAATGTGTTTAGCAGAATTAGCTTAACCATCTCTAATTTAGCAAATTTAAGGGAACATTATGTCTGAAGAAAACATCAAATTACTCAAAAAAGCAGGGTTGAAAATCACCGAACCCCGGCTGACTATCCTTGCGTTAATGCAAGAACATAAAAACGAGCATTTCTCAGCTGAAGAAGTGTATAAAATCTTATTAGAACAAGGCAGTGATATTGGTCTTGCAACCGTATATCGTGTGCTTAACCAATTTGATGAAGCGCATATCTTGATTCGCCATAATTTTGAAGGCAACAAATCTGTTTTTGAGCTTGCGCCAACAGAACACCACGATCACATTATCTGTGAAGATTGTGGCAAAGTATTTGAGTTTACTGATAATATTATTGAACAACGTCAAAAAGAAATCAGTGAACAACATGGCATCAAATTAAAAGCACATAGTTTATACCTCTACGGTAAATGTAGCGATATCAACAAATGTGATGAGAAAAAGTAATTCTTGCTAAAAAACGAAAACCTTAGGCTAAAACCTAAGGTTTTTTATTATCTCAATCAAAAGTGCGGTCAAAATCGACCGCACTTTTTGCATCGATTATTTTTTACCTAATTGTGGTAAAACGGAATCTTTACCCGCAGTTAATAAACCCACTTGAGAATAGATACTTAATTTTCCGCGCGTATCTGCTACGTCTAAGTTACGCATGGTTAATTGACCAATACGATCAATTGGATCAAATGGTGCATTTTCCACTTTTTCCATACTTAAACGTTCTGCCGCATAAGTTAAGTTTGGTGATTCAGTATTTAAGATTGAGTAATCATTACCTCGACGAAGTTCTAATGTCACTTCACCTGTCACCGCACGAGCAACCCAGCGTTGTGCGGTTTCACGTAACATCAATGCTTGTGGATCAAACCAACGACCTTGGTATAACAAACGGCCTAAACGTAAACCGTTGATACGATACTGTTCAATAGTATCTTCATTGTGAATACCGGTGACTAAACGCTCATAAGCAATGTGGAATAATGCCATTCCCGGTGCTTCATAAATACCACGTGATTTTGCTTCGATAATACGGTTTTCAATTTGGTCTGACATGCCTAAACCATGACGACCACCAATACGATTTGCTTCTAAGAAAAGCTCCACCACGTTATCAAATGTTTTACCATTTAAGGCAACCGGCACACCTTCTTCAAAACGAACCGTCACCACCTCTGGTTTCACTTGAACATTTTCATCCCAGAATGCCACGCCCATAATTGGTTTCACAATTTTAATGCCAGTGCTTAATTCTTCTAAGTCTTTCGCTTCATGAGTTGCACCTAACATATTAGAGTCAGTTGAATACGCTTTTTCTACCGACATTTTGTAGTCAAAACCATTTTCGATTAAGAATTGTGACATTTCAAAGCGACCGCCCAACTCATCGATAAATTGTTGATCTAACCACGGTTTGTAAATTTTTAAATTTGGGTTGGTTAATAAACCATAACGGTAAAAACGCTCAATATCGTTACCTTTGAAAGTTGAACCATCACCCCAGATATTCACATCATCTTCTTTCATGGCTGCAACAAGCATCGTACCTGTTACCGCACGGCCAAGTGGTGTGGTGTTGAAATAGGTTGCTCCACCAGTAGAAATATGGAATGCACCACATTGAATAGCCGCAATCCCTTCATGGGCTAACTGCGCACGACAATCCACTAAACGCGCATTTTCCGCACCATATTCCATTGCTTTTTTGGGAATTGCATTGTAATCATCTTCATCTGGTTGACCTAAGTTTGCTGTATAAGCATAAGGTACTGCACCTTTTTGACGCATCCAAAGTAATGCCGCACTGGTATCCAGCCCGCCTGAAAAAGCGATACCAACTTTTTGACCTTTAGGTAAATGTTGCAGAATCGTATTTGACATATTTTATTTCCTTCATTGTGGTTATGGTGAGTGAGTCTTTAAAAAGTGCGGTCAAAAATCACTGCGCTTTTCTAACATATCATCGGGATTTGGATAACGATAAGCGAAGCCTAAATCTCGACAAATTTTATCTGCCATAATGATTCGTTTCGGATCCGAATCACTACATTCAAATTGTGGTATGGATAAATCATAAAATACCGCTGCTTTTGTGTAATATTCTGCTCGAGTAGGATGAATTGGCGCGCAAAGATGGTAAGTTCGCAATCCATTTGGATTCATGAGTAAGGCTGTAATAGCTTGAATGCAATCCTCTAGATGCACCAAATTAACAGGTGAATAGCCCTGTTTTAAATTGTGTTTTCCTGCTAAGAATTTAACCGGATGGCGTTGTTTACCAATTAATCCTGCAAGTCGAAGAATATCGCAATGCGATATTCCTGATTGGAACAAGCACTGTTCTGCTTGTATCAGTGTTTTACCAATTTCTGTTTCAGCTGAAAGTTGAGAACTTTCATCAAATTGCCCCGAAATATCAGGAAAAACAGAAGTTGAACTGGTAAAAAGTACATGTTGTACACCTTGTTTCTTGGCTTGATTGGCTAAAAAAGCAAGATATTCACAATACTGTTGAGAAGAAAAACGGCTAGGTGGTAGGGTGATAATGAGAGCATCTACATTAAAAAGAGGGCGAATATGGTCTGGTAAACGTTTCATTTCGTCAGAAAGCGAAAAAGGATAAGTTTCAATGCCTAGCTGATGCAATTTTTGAGCATCCTCAGGGGATTGTTTTGAGCCCTTTACACACCAACCAAGCTCTTTTAAATGCAGCGCCAGCGGTAAGCCTAACCAACCTAAACCAACTATCGCAACAGATTTCATACTCTTTTATTCACAATATTTTATCCATAAAAATCCCTGCTATTCTAAAGCATAGCAGGGAGTTTGTTAATGTTATTTTGTTAATAAATCCAAAGCCTCTTGATATTTAGCCACTGTTTTTTCAATCACTTCTTTTGGTACTTTCGGCGCTGGCGGTTGTTTATTCCAACCGCTTTGTTCTAACCAATCTCGTACAAATTGCTTATCAAATGACGGTGGATTTGTGCCTTCTTTATAAGTATCAACTGACCAAAAACGGCTAGAATCCGGTGTTAATACCTCATCCATTAAAGTGAGTGTGCCATTTTCATCTAAACCAAATTCAAATTTGGTATCACAAATAATAATACCTTTAGTCAGCGCATATTTTACTGCCTCAGTATAAAGTGCAATCGCTTTTTCTCTCACTTGTGCCGCCAACTCTGCGCCAATAGCTTTTTCACATTGTTCATAGCTGATATTGATATCGTGATTACCCACTTCTTCTTTACTTGATGGTGTAAAAATTGGTTCAGGTAATTTACTTGCCTCAACTAATCCTTCCGGTAATTTCAAGCCACAAATGGTCCCTGTCTGCTTATAATCTTTTAGTCCACTTCCCGTTAAATAACCACGTACGATAGATTCAATTTTTATTGGTTTCAAACGTTTACAAACCACTGCGCGATCTTTTACTAAATCAGCTTCTTCTTTTGGTAACACATCATAAAGTGAATCACCAGTAAAATGATTCGGCATAATATGGGCTAACTTATTGAACCAGAAATTGGAAATTTGAGTCAGGATTTCACCTTTGCGTGGGATAGGATCATCTAAAATCACATCAAATGCGGACAAACGGTCACTGGCTACCATTAACATCCGTTTATCATCGATCTCATAAAGATCACGCACTTTTCCCGAATAGATTTTTTTTAGACTAAGTTGTGTCATTGCTTGCACCTTTAATTATAAGAATAAAAAATCGGCGCATATTATATCTCATTTCTTGCGCAAACGTTTGCTTTTTTTTATCAAAAATTTTTAAAGAAAAGAAATTACAGAGTCATCATACACCTAAATAAGCTATAGATAACAAAAGAAAAACAATTTAATTTGAGCTCAATCTGAAAATCAGCGACAATACAGCATTATTTAAAACAGAAGAAACAAGACAAATGAGTTATCCATTAGAAGAAGTGAATAAACGTCGCACATTTGCGATTATTTCCCACCCTGACGCGGGTAAAACCACCATCACCGAAAAAGTATTGTTATACGGCAATGCCATTCAAAAAGCAGGCTCAGTAAAAGGTAAAGGCTCTGCACAGCATGCAAAATCTGACTGGATGGAAATGGAAAAACAACGTGGTATTTCCATTACCACTTCCGTGATGCAATTCCCTTACAATGAATGCTTAGTGAATTTATTGGATACGCCGGGGCATGAGGACTTCTCGGAAGATACCTACCGCACTTTAACGGCCGTGGATAGCTGCTTGATGGTTATCGACTCGGCAAAAGGGGTTGAAGAACGAACCATTAAATTAATGGAAGTGACCCGTTTACGCGATACGCCAATTATCACTTTCATGAATAAACTTGACCGTGATATTCGCGATCCAATGGAATTGTTAGATGAAGTGGAAAGCGTATTAAAAATCCATTGTGCACCGATTACTTGGCCGATTGGTTGCGGTAAATTGTTTAAAGGGGTTTATCATTTATATAAAGATGAAACCTATCTTTACCAAAGTGGGCAAGGCTCTACAATCCAAGAAGTACGCATTGTGAAAGGTCTAAATAGCCCAGAATTAGGTGCCGCCGTAGGTGATGACTTAGCCCAACAATTGCGTGATGAATTAGAATTAGTAAAAGGTGCAAGTAATGAATTTGATTTGGATTTATTCCTAAGTGGTGAATTAACGCCAGTCTTTTTCGGTACAGCACTAGGTAACTTCGGTGTAGATCATTTTTTAGATGGTTTAACCGAATGGGCACCTGCACCACAAGCTCGCCAAGCAGATACTCGTAAAGTTTCAGCAGAAGAAGAAAAATTCACTGGTTTCGTGTTTAAAATCCAAGCCAATATGGATCCAAAACACCGCGACCGTGTGGCTTTCCTACGCGTAGTTTCTGGTAAATACGAAAAAGGGATGAAACTTAAACACGTGCGTATCGGTAAAGATGTAGTCATTTCTGACGCACTCACCTTTATGGCGGGAGATCGCTCTCATGCCGATGAAGCTTATGCGGGTGATATTATCGGTTTGCACAATCACGGTACTATTCAAATTGGTGATACCTTTACGCAAGGCGAAGAGCTTAAATTTACCGGTATTCCAAACTTTGCACCTGAATTATTCCGTCGCATTCGTTTAAAAGATCCTCTTAAACAAAAACAATTGTTAAAAGGCTTAGTACAACTTTCTGAAGAAGGTGCTGTGCAAGTATTCCGTCCATTAAACAATAATGATTTGATTGTTGGCGCGGTCGGTGTATTACAGTTTGACGTGGTTGTTTCGCGTTTGAAATCTGAATATAACGTTGAAGCCATTTACGAAACTGTCAACGTCGCAACGGCTCGTTGGGTGGAATGTACAGATAACAAAAAATTTGAAGAGTTCAAGCGCAAAAATGAGCAAAATCTAGCATTAGATGGTGGAGATAATCTTACTTACATTGCACCAACTATGGTTAACTTAAATCTTGCACAAGAACGTTATCCTGATGTGACCTTCTTTAAGACAAGGGAACATTAATTGCAATACGAAGTGCGGTCAAAATTTATAGTGAATTAAGTACCGCACTTTATGAGAAATAACATGAAAAAACGACACTTCATCTGTATCGTTCTTATACTAGTTGCCGCATTAAGCTGGCGATGGCGTAATGTTTGTCGAGATATGGAATATTCGATGAACTCGACTAATCATTGTGTAAACCACCGTTTTCCAGAATTCAAGCGTAATATTTCTGTTTGTGCTGGTTTCATTCCTAATGGTTTTTCACTTAATTTGGGTTATCGTGCCACAGTTTTTGTGTTTGATCTTAATAAGAATTTGCTCGGCTTTACGATCTTGGCGAAGAATATATGGATGGAATAGGAGATAACTCTGGTCCATACGTCGATGAAGACACTTTTGATCTTGGCTTACTGGGACAAGGTAGTGAATTTGATACAACACCATGGTTTCATCGCCGATTAGAAGCAAAGCTGATCGAGAGAATGTGTAAAAAATAATACTACCTTAAACAAAAATGAAATAAACAAAGTGTGGTTAAA
>CABSXY010000069.1 GCA_902481695.1 uncultured Haemophilus sp.
GAAGATTGTTTTGCTGCAAGTGGAAGGAATTCCTCAAATGACATACTTGCTTCGCCATCACCTGCATCTGAAATGGCTCGAACGACAACAAAAGGTACGTTAAAGGCATGACAAACTTGCGCAATCGCGGTTGCTTCCATTTCTACGGCTGTCACATTGGGAAAATCCGCTTTAATTTGAGCAATTTTTTCTTCGCTATTAATAAAACTATCACCCGAGCAAATTAAACCACGTTTTACATTTTGTCCTTGTGACTGTGCAATTTCATCGGCTAAATCGGCTAATTGTTTATCAGAAAGGAAAGCTGCTGGATTTGCGGGTAACTGACCTTTTTCATAGCCAAATGCCGTCACATCGGCATCGTGATAGCGGGTTTCATCGGAAATAACAATATCCCCTACCTTTAAGCCTTTTGCAACACCACCTGCTGAGCCGGTATTTAAAACCACATCCGGTTTAGCCAATTGTAATAAAGCGGTAGTGCCAATAGCTGCCGCGACTTTACCAATCCCAGATTGCAATAACGCGATCTCTTTGCCATTAATTTTGCCTTCAAAAATGACCGCACTTGCAACTTTTGTCTCTTTTTTATCTGTCATTAATTGGGATAAAATCTCCACTTCTTGTGCCATTGCACCAACAATCCCGATTTTCATTATTTTTTCCTTTCTTGTTCGAGTTTATTCACTAAGAAATCTAATACTGCTACGCCATAATCATCGTTATACAGCGTACTCGCGGTGAGAACATATTTTCCGCCCACAACCACATAAGGGAAAGTAAAGACACCATATTCTTCTGTCAAATAAATGGCGTTATTCACATCTTCTTTTACTTCAGCAGAATGCACAACTTTATTAAATTCAGCTTTGCTGATCCCTTGCGAAATTATCCATTCACGCATATTATCTAATGTGGATAATTCGGTATAGCGTGCCTTTTCAGAGGTTTCAAATAACAGCACATCTGACAACTCGCCCACTTTTAAACGCTGTAATGTATAGAATATTGTCGCTGAAAATTTAGCTTCGTTTGTAGCAACTGGATGTTCTTCTAATGCGACTTTATTAGGTCGAATCTGGCTATAAAGTTGCAAAATATCTTGAGCTGAAGAACAAACTCGGCAGTCGTAATCAAAGAAAAATTGGATAGGAATTTTACGATCGTTTCTCTTAGCTTGCTCAATGGGTTCTTGATATGAAAAATAATCTCGACCATCTTCAAACTGTGCCACATTTGCTGGTGGTAAGTGCGGTGAATTTTTGGCAGAAAAATCCTTTGCATTGACTTCACCGAATGCGACATTTGTCACACTCAGCAATATCATTGCAAAGGATCCTTTTAATAATTTATTCTGCCAAACTTTTTTCATAAATTAACCAATTGGTTCAATATAATCGACTAATAATTGGAGGTTTCGATTTCCACGAAACTCATTAATTTCTAACTTATAAGCAAATTTTGCCTGCTTAATCGACAAGTCGGGATAATACCGAGTATCGATATTAAACGCAATGGCATCTAATAATGGACCACCATTTTTAGGTTCAACGAGCATTTTTAAATGATTTTGATTTTGCCCGATAGCACGTTGCTCAAAAATTTTAAATTCACCATCAAAAACAGGCTCAGGAAAAGCTTGTCCCCAAGGTCCGCCAGATTTTATCACTTCTGCAGTTTCAATACTAAATTCATTTGCTTGAAGTTCGCCATCCGTCCAAATCACACCTTGTAATTGATCTTCATTTACCCAATCTTGCACTGTTTGATTAAAAATCTTTTGAAAATCAGGGAAAAAGCTTTCTTTAATGCTTAATCCTGCTGCCATGGCATGACCGCCAAATTTTAAAATCATATCCGGATGTTGGGAATGAATACGCTCTAATACATCGCGCATATGCAAGCCTTCAATTGAACGAGCAGAACCTTTTAAAATGCCTTCTTGATCTTGTGCAAAAGCAATGACTGGTCGATGGTATTGATCTTTGATTCGAGAAGCCACAATACCTAATACACCTTGATGCCAATCTGGCTGGAATAAAGCTATCCCCATCGGTAATTCATCAGAAAGTGCGGTGAGATTTCGGCAAATTTCTAAGGCTTCTAACTTCATGCCTTGCTCAATTTCTTTTCGAGCTTGATTTAAACTGTCCAAATCTAAAGCTTGGGCTCTCGCCTCTTGCATGCTTTCTGCAAGTAATAACTCCACACCGACAGACATATTATCTAATCGACCTGCTGCATTTAAACGGGGTGCAATCGCAAAGCCCAAATCAGCCGAACAAAGTTTTTCGACTTCCCGATTAGCCACTTCGGCCAGAGCAATAATTCCTGGTCGACAACGTTTCGCACGAATTCGCATCAACCCTTGATGAGCTAAAATACGGTTATTTTGATCAAGAGGAACCACGTCTGCAATCGTGCCGAGCGCAACTAAATCCAGTAACTCAGTAAAATTAGGTTGTGTTTCTGCCGTAAAAATGCCCAACTCACGAAATTTAGCACGCAAAGCGAGCATTAAATAAAACGCCACGCCTACGCCAGCTAAACATTTTGAGGGAAAATCACATTGTTGCAAATTTGGATTAACAATGGCATCAGCATTCGGCAGGATTTCCGGTGGTAAGTGGTGATCGGTAATCAACACCTTCACACCTTGCTCTTTTAAATACGCCACGCCCTCAAAGGAAGATACCCCGTTATCTACTGTCATCAATAACTGCACGCCTTTTTCCATTGCCATTTCAGCAACGGGTACACTCAATCCATAGCCTTGCTCAAAACGATTTGGCACTAGATATTCCACATCAGTAAAGCCAAGCATACGCAAAGCTAATACTGAAAGCGCCGTACTGGTTGCCCCGTCTGCATCAAAATCACCGACGATAACAATCTTTTGTTGCTGTTGATAAGCATCAACCAATAAATCCACGGCTTGTTGAATACCATGTAATTGATTGGGGTTCAGCATTGATTGCAAAGTGCGGTCTAATTCTTGGCTGTTTTTAATATGGCGAGAACGATAGAGACGATCGAGTAATGCATTATCTGAAACAGGATTTCCGGCAGGAATTTCACGACGTTTGATGAGTTTTTTCACGGTGTTTTGTTATTTAAAATTATCATCCAAAGAAACTACAATATGCGCTTTGATGATATGAATATTTTAAGGGCGTATATCATACGCCCTCACTACTAACAATTATTGCGCTGATTCTTGTAACACAGCTAATAAATCTTGAGGTTTTAAATATCCGCCAAGCACTTCACCTGTTGAAGTCACAATACTTGGCGTACCTTTCACACCAAGTTGTACACCTAAATCATAATGTTTTTTCACAATGTTAGGTGTTTTCAATTCTTTTGGTAAGTTACCTTTTTCTGCTTCGTTCAATGCAAATACAGGATCTTTCGCTGTCCAAATGGCTTCCATTTGGCGAGCAGTTTCATTCATTCCAGCACGTGGGAATGCAAGATAACGAACGGTAATACCTAAATCATTATATTCTTTCACTTGTTGATGAAGGATGTGACAATAATGGCAAGTAATATCCATGAATACGGTCACAACATATTTTTCATTTTTTGCCGGATAAATGATCATTTCGTTTTTTAACGCATTCACTTTATCCGCTAAAAGTTTACCAGCCACATCAACTGGGCCTTTATTCGTTAATTCATACATTTTGCCTTGCAAAACATATTGACCATTTTCACTTACATATAAAATGCCTTGATCAGTCACCGCTGTTTTAAGACCTTTTACTGGTGAATCTTTCACTTCAATATTTTTCGCACCTAATGCCTGTAACTTCGATTTAATCTCAGCATCAGTCGCCATTGCAGTAGCAGAAGCTGTGATTAAAAGTGCGGTCAGTAATTTCTTCATATTTCTTTGTTCCTAAATTTATGAAAATAAGCGCAAATTATAAAGTAATTGAGAATTTATGCAAAATTGTTATTCCTAAAAAAATAACCGACTAAAAAAATCAAATAAATAGTTGACGAAATCACTACATTTTTTTACAATGCGCCACGTACCCATGTAGGGGTACAAATTTTATTTTATTCAAAAGAGGTTATCTCAATGAAAAATTTATTAAAAATGACAGCTATCGCAGCATTAACTTTCACTTCTATCAATGCATTTGCTGCATCTCAACAAGCTGAAGAAGTGAAAAAGTTTCAAGCGTGGGAAGAAACAGCAAGTAAAAAACTTGAAGCAAGTTTTGATGCAATTTCTGTTGCATCTGCAAATAGCAATGCGACCGAAACTGAAGCGGCTGTTGCAGCATTTGATAAACAAGCAGCAGAAAATGTGGCAGAATTGGAAGCATTGGGAATTAAAAGTGAAGAAGTTTCACCACTTGTTTCTATGTATAAAGAATACGTAGATGCTGAAAAAGAAGTGGCACAACTAATTTTGTCTCAAGTAAAATCACCATCTCTTGACAATGCTGGCAAAGTTCCTGAAGCTGTCGCAAAAGCAAACCAAAAAGATGATGCAATTGACAAATTAGCAGAACAATTAGAAGAAAAATTCCCTGCGGAATAATTTCATTCTTTTTAATCATACTTAAACCTTATTTATTTCAGAAATAAATAAGGTTTTTTGTTTCTCTATAATCTACCCAACCCTAAGCATATCCTCTATAATCTATCTCCTATTTAGCTTAAAAACTTAGTTATTATGTTTGAAATCAATCCAATCAAAAACAAAATCACTGACCTTTCTGAGCGCACTTCTGTGCTTAGGGGGTATCTTTGACTTCGAAGCAAAAGTCGAGCGTTTAGAAGAAGTTAATGCCGAATTAGAACAACCCGATGTGTGGAATGATCCTGAAAAAGCCCAAGCGCTTGGGAAGGAACGCGTTTCACTTGAACAAGTGGTTGATACCATCAAGAATTTAGAACAAGGTTTAGAGGATGTTGAAGGTCTGCTTGAATTAGCCGTTGAAGCTGAAGATGAAGAGACTTTTAATGAAGCCGTTTCTGAATTAGACGAACTTGAACAACAACTTGCAAAATTAGAATTCCGACGCATGTTTAGCGGTGAACACGATGCGTGCGATTGCTATGTTGATTTACAAGCAGGTTCCGGTGGTACAGAAGCGCAAGACTGGACGGAAATGTTACTTCGCATGTACCTTCGCTGGGCTGAAAGTAAAGGCTTTAAAACAGAATTAATGGAAGTCTCTGATGGCGATGTCGCAGGTTTAAAATCCGCGACGATTCGTGTTAGTGGCGAATATGCTTTCGGTTGGTTACGTACTGAAACCGGTATTCATCGTTTAGTACGCAAAAGCCCATTTGACTCCAACAATCGCCGCCATACTTCATTTGCAGCGGCTTTCGTTTATCCTGAAATTGATGACGATATTGATATTGAAATTAATCCGGCTGATTTACGTATTGACGTTTACCGTGAATCTGGTGCGGGTGGTCAGCACGTCAATAAAACTGAAAGTGCGGTGCGTATTACTCACATGCCAAGTGGGATTGTCGTGCAATGTCAAAACGATCGTTCTCAACACAAAAACAAAGATCAAGCTATGAAACAATTAAAAGCAAAATTGTATGAGCTTGAGTTACAAAAGAAAAATGCGGATAAACAAGCAATGGAAGATAATAAATCGGATATCGGTTGGGGCAGCCAAATTCGTTCTTATGTGCTAGATGATGCACGTATTAAGGATCTCCGCACAGGCGTTGAAAATCGTAATACGCAAGCCGTGCTAGATGGCGATCTCGATCGCTTTATTGAGGCAAGCTTGAAAGCGGGACTTTAATCATCTCTTTTATACAAAAAAGTACGGTCAATTTTAACCGCACTTTTTTATTACACCTCTTCTTTTTCTTTCAGTTTATTCTTGCCTAACACTGCATCTTTCATCACCGTCAGCAATTCTTTTTGCACATGAGAAAGTTTTGGTTTTTCCGACTTTTCAAATGCCAGTGGACGACAAAACTCCATAGCCTTAATACCCAATCGAGCTGTCAATAATCCCACGCCAATCCCCTGCGCTGCTCGTGCGGAAAGTTTCGCTGTAATATCTTGTGAAAGCCAATCCATGCCTAAATCCTGCACAATCTCCGTTGCACCAGCAAAAGCAAGATTCACTAACACCATTCTAAGTAAGCGAAGACGGGTAAAATACCCTAGCTCAATCCCATAAATCGCTGCAATTTTATTGATTAAACGAATATTTCGCCACGCAATAAAAAACATATCAATAACGGCCAAAGGACTAATTGCCACAATCACAGCAGATTCTGCCGACATTTTTGTAATCAGTTTTTTCGCTTTTTGATCAAAAGACTGTAACACCGTCTTACTGAATAAATGTGTCACTTCGCGAGCAGAATAACTCTCATTCAGCTGTTTTTCCCATTGGACAATTGAGGGATGTTGCGAATCCAATTTTAAGGTATCGGCAATCGATAAACACAAGGCTTTTCCTTTCTCACTATCCTGTTCAGAAAAAACTTGATGATTTTTAACTGCACTTTCACCTATTAATCGCTGACTTTGTTCTTGTAAATTCAAACGTTTTTTGAGTTTCACCAAACGTCGCCATTCTGCGATGATTTCAGATAAACCAAACAACACAACAATAAAACTCACTAACGCAAAAGCAAGGTAAATCCATTGTTGGTTTTGATAACTGTCCCAAATCCATTGAACAGATTGTGCAACTGTCGCCCCTAAAAATAAAAGTGCGGTCAATTTTAAAGCCGTTTTCCAACCACTCGATTTAGGCTTCACAATTTGCTCAAATTGCTCGTCCAACAACTCCCCTTCTAAAGGTTCATTATCGATGGTTGTTTCAACATTATAAAATTCCTGCTTAGGCAGAATTTCTTCCTCTTCTGGTTGTTGAGATTGTGTGAAAATTTGTTTTGTCATTATTCTTTCCAATAAAAATAGAAACGGTATTTTACTTCGAATTTCTTTAGCAAATCTTAAATGGCTGAAATAAAAAAGCAATATTGACTAGAAAATAAAATGAGCTACTATAGTCATGTCCACAATTAGTTTATCTAATGTGTTAAGTTTTAACTGTTAACTAACTAGAAGGATCTTTTCATGAAGAAACTTATCGCCACTGCGGTGCTCTCCGCATGTTCCATGGCTTACGCCAATACCGACATTCCAAACTACAATACCGATTCTCATCTGTATGAATTCACTCAAACTTATGACTTAGTTGCGCCAAAAGGTTCGCAAGGACAAGCGAATCTGTGGGTGCCCTTACCGTTTAATGGCGAGTATCAACAGGTAAAATCTATCCATTTTGAAGGTAACTATTTGGATGCCTATGTAACAGAAAACAACAAATATGGTGCAAAAACGCTCTTTGCAACTTGGGATAAAGATGCACAAAAACGCGATTTAAAAATCACAATGGTGATTGAAACCAAAGATCGCGAACCAATGGTTAAAGGTGCATTAGAAAATTACAAACCACCAAAAGATATTCACTATTCTGTTGATGTACAAGAATATTTAAAACCAACTCAACATATTAAAACAGATGGTATTGTGAAACAGTTCGCCGATAAAATTGTGGGCACTGAAACTAATCCATTGAAAAAAGCAGAATTGATTCACCAATGGATCGTCAACAATATGGAACGTGATAATTCTGTTTTAGGCTGTGGCGATGGTGATGTAGAAAAAATTCTGACTACTGGTGTGTTAAAAGGTAAATGTACTGATATTAACTCTGTTTTCGTTGCACTTGCTCGTGCCAGCGGTATTCCTGCTCGTGAAATTTTCGGTATTCGTTTAGGTGCAGCGGATAAAATGGGCAAATACTCCAAAGGTGCATTCGGTAGCGCGGACGAACATGGCGTAGCAAACGTAAGCGGTGGTCAGCATTGTCGTGCTGAGTTCTATCTAGCTGGATTCGGCTGGGTGCCTGTTGATTCTGCAGACGTGGCAAAAATGCGTTTAGCAGAGAAAAAATCTGTTGACGATAAGGATACACAAGCCGTTGCCAAATACTTATTCGGTAACTGGGAAGCAAACTGGGTTGGCTTTAACCATGCTCGCGACTTCGATTTATATCCGCAACCAGAACTTGCCCCACTCAATAACTTTGGCTATCCGTATGCCGAAGTGGGTGGTGACCCGTTAAATTCCTTTGACCCGAAAGAATTTAAGTATGACTACGTCTCTAAAAAGCTCTAATAAATCTTTTTGGGTTGCGATTGCCACCGCACTAAGTGCTGCGGTGGCATCAACCTTGTGCTGCATTGCGCCTTTAATCTATTTAGTTTTTGGCGTGTCATCCACATGGTTGATTGGCTTGGGTGAATATGATTATTTACGCATTCCTATGCTTATCGTTTCATTATGCGCCTTTGCCTACGGCTTTTGGTTGCTGATGTTTTCCAAAAAAATCATTTGCAGCAAATACATTTCCCGTAAAAAACTCATTGTTTTATATTGGATCGTATTTATCGTCATGCTCTTTTTCTTAACTTATCCAATCATTTTACCGTGGATTTTAGAGCTTTCTAATTAGGAACAAAAAATGAAGAAATTAACGACCGCACTTTTGCTTTCATTATTCACCTTCTCTGCCGCTCAGGCGGAAGAAACAAAGCAAGTTGTGCTAAAAGTAAATGAAATGAACTGCCAGCTTTGTGCTTATTTGGTGAATAAAGAATTACGTAATATTGATGGCGTGATCTCCACTAAAGCCTCCATTAAAGATAGAACTGTGACTGTTGTAGAAGATCCCAAAGTTGCTGATGAGCAGTTAATTAATGCAATTCATAAATTGGAATATACGGCGGAAGTAGTTAAGTAAAGCTGTAAAAAATAAAAGTGCGGTCAAAATTGACCGCACTTTTTTATCTTTAAGAAT
>CABSXY010000070.1 GCA_902481695.1 uncultured Haemophilus sp.
GAGTGGGAACGCTATTTAGCGTTAGTCAAAAAAGGCTTGGATAAAAAATAACCACTAAAATTTTTGATTGAATGTGAGTAAGATAATTTCTGTGAATAAGTCTTATCTTAATGAAATTAAAGCGAAAATATACTCTCTAAAATTGAAGCTAAAATGCTGAGAAGAGTTATGCAACACTCACCATTTGCTCAATCACAACTTTATCCACAGAAATATTGAATAACTCATCGCTGTTATTTCTTCACCATGCAAGGAATGTTTAAATTAAAAAATGGCTGATTTTTTTACCTCACTTTGACGAGAAAAAGTGCGGTCATTTTTTTCGGAAAATTTTTTGATTAAAGGTTATGCAAAAATGAAAAAGTGAAGTAAGAAAAGCATTTTTTGATCTTTATACACAGTTAAATTTAGACTATCCAAGTGTTACCCACAAAGTTATCCACAACAGGTAAATATGCCCATTCGGTTGATAAAAAAGCGAATTTATGAAACAATCTGCAAATCATTTTTGTACAAAATTTAAGGTGAACGATAGTGATCGATTTTGATGGCTACCGTCCAAATGTAGGCATTGTCATTTGTAATCGCAAAGGGCAGGTGCTTTGGGCTAAACGATACGGGCAGAATTCGTGGCAATTCCCGCAAGGTGGAATTAACGATAATGAAAGTGCCGAACAAGCCATGTATCGTGAATTATATGAAGAGGTTGGTTTGCAACCCAAAGATGTGAAGGTGCTTTACGCGTCTAAACATTGGTTGCGTTATAAACTGCCAAAAAGATTGCTGCGTTATGACAGCAAACCGGTGTGTATTGGGCAAAAACAACGTTGGTTTTTGTTGCAATTAGTGGGTGATGAAAAAAATATTAATATGAACACAACAAAATCCCCGGAATTTGATGGTTGGCGTTGGGTGAGCTTTTGGTATCCCGTACGTCAGGTTGTGTCCTTTAAGAAAGATGTTTATCGCAAAGCGATGAAAGAGTTTGCTCAAGTAATGTTTGGCAACGAAAAGACATTACTTGAAAATACGCAAGAGCATGAGGCAAATAAACCTTATCATGCGCCGCGTAAAAGTGGTTTTTCTAAATATCAAAAACGTTCATCTTATAAGTCAAGGGGGCAATAATGCTCACTTTTATTCTACTTTGTTTGCTTGTCGGGTCTGTTGTTGGTTTTCTTGCCGGATTATTTGGCATTGGTGGTGGGTTAATTATCGTCCCTACCTTGGTTTATTTATTGCCGATGGTAGGCGTACCTGAACCCTTGCTGATGTCCACCGCATTAGGAACTTCATTTGCAACCATTGTGATTACTGGATTTTCTTCTGCACAGCGTCATCATAAACTAGGTAATATAGTCTGGAGTGCCGTGAAAGTATTGGCACCGATGGTGATGATCTCGGTCTTTATCTCTGGTTTGTTTATTGGCAAGCTTGATCGTGATGTATCAGCCAAAATCTTTGCCTGTTTAGTCGTATATTTAGCGGCAAAAATGGTGATTTCTATTAAGAAAAACACAGGGAAAACCAAACCTTTAACAACGCAAGCTTCTGTTATTGGTGGTATTTTAATTGGGATGGCATCAAGTGCAGCAGGCGTAGGTGGTGGTGGTTTTATCGTGCCATTTTTAAATTCCCGCGGGATTGATATGAAAAAAGCCATCGGTTCTTCTGCATTCTGTGGGGCACTTCTTGGTTTATCAGGCATGTTTAGCTTTATGGTGAGTGGTTGGGGTAATCCTTCCATGCCAGATTATTCCCTAGGTTATGTTTATTTGCCTGCCGTGCTTGGTATTACGGGTACTTCATTCTTCACTTCTAAACTAGGGGCAACAGCAACCTCCAAACTCCCTGTCCCAACCTTGAAAAAAGGCTTTGCCTTGCTATTAGTTGCGATCGCAGTTGATATGTTTATTAAATAAGGAATGTTATGAATTCAGAATTTTTGATGCTTCCGCATTTTGATCCGACTATTTTCACTTTCGGTGATAGCAATATTGGGCTGCGTTGGTATGGCTTAATGTATCTATTAGGCTTTATCTTTGCGCGCTGGCTGGCGGTTCGTCGTGCCAATCAACCAAATAGTGGCTGGACTGTGGATCAAGTGGATACGTTACTTTTTAATGCTTTTATGGGGGTATTTTTAGGGGGACGTATTGGTGATGTTTTCTTCTATAATTTCGATCGTTTTGTGCAAGATCCGCTGTATTTATTCCGTGTTTGGGAAGGCGGAATGTCATTCCATGGTGGATTAATTGGGGTGATTATCTCAATGATTTGGACCTCTTATTCGCAAAAAAGAAGTTTCTGGCAAACGGCAGATTTTGTGGCGCCATTGATTCCATTTGGTTTAGGAATGGGACGAATTGGTAACTTCATCAATTTAGAACTTTGGGGACGAGAAACCGATGTGCCTTGGGCCATGATTTTCCCAAATGATCCATTATTGTTGCCTCGCCATCCTTCACAGCTTTATGAAGCATTTTTAGAAGGTTTCGTGCTGTTTATTATTCTGAATGTCTTTATTAAAAAGCCTCGCCCTGCAGGTTCTGTAGCAGGATTATTCCTGGTTGGTTACGGGATTTTCCGTTTTATCGTTGAATATGTTCGTGAGCCTGAAGTGGAATCTTTCTTAGGCATCATGACACGTGGCCAAGCGCTTTGTTTGCCGATGATTATTGGCGGTGGGTTAATTATGGCATGGGCATACAATCGCTCTAAAAGTGCGGTTCATCAGTAAGGAGTTTTTATGAAACAATATTTAGATCTTTGCCGACGTATTGTAAATGAGGGTGAGTGGATTGCTAATGAGCGTACTGGTAAGCGTTGCCTGACGGTGATTAATGTAGATCTAGAATATGATGTTGCCAATAATCAATTCCCCTTAATTACCACGCGTAAAAGCTATTGGAAAGCAGCGATTGCGGAGTTTTTAGGTTATATCCGTGGTTATGATAATGCGGCAGATTTCCGTAAACTTGGCACCAAAACATGGGATGCCAATGCCAATGAAAATGCCGCTTGGCTTGCCAATCCATATCGTAAAGGCACCGATGATATGGGCCGCGTTTATGGCGTACAAGGCAGAGCATGGCGTAAACCGAATGGCGAAACCATCGATCAACTTCGTAAAATTGTAAACAATTTAAGTCGAGGTATTGATGATCGCGGTGAAATTCTGACTTTCTTCAATCCTGGCGAATTTGACCTAGGCTGTTTGCGTCCTTGTATGCACACTCACACATTTTCCTTAGTGGGCGATACACTGCACTTAACGAGCTATCAGCGTTCTTGTGATGTACCACTTGGCTTAAACTTCAATCAAATTCAAGTCTTTACTTTCCTTGCATTAATGGCGCAAATTACTGGTAATAAACCGGGTAAGGCATATCATAAAATTGTCAATGCGCATATTTATGAAGACCAACTTGAGTTAATGCGTGATGTGCAATTAAAACGTGAACCATTCCCTTCACCACAATTAGAAATTAATCCAGATATTAAAACCCTTGAAGATCTTGAAACTTGGGTAACAATGGATGATTTCAAGGTGGTAGGTTATCAATCTCACGAACCAATCAAATATCCTTTCTCAGTTTAGGCATTCAAAGTGCGGTCAGATTTAGACGAGAAATTTATGCAACACGCCCTGATGCTTGCCGATCGTGCAGAGGCACTCGGCGAGATTCCTGTCGGGGCAGTGTTGGTGGATGATGAAGGAAATATTCTCGGTGAAGGCTGGAATTTATCTATTATTGAAAATGATCCGACTGCTCACGCTGAAATTGTCGCATTGCGTAACGCAGCGCGAAATATTCAAAATTATCGTCTGCTCAATACCACACTTTATGTCACCCTTGAGCCTTGTACTATGTGTGCGGGTGCGATTTTACATAGCCGAATTAAACGTTTAGTCTTCGGTGCATCAGATTATAAAACCGGGGCTGTAGGTTCTCGCTTTCACTTCTTTGATGATTATAAAATGAATCACACGTTAGAAATTACATCTGGTGTGCTGGCAGAAAAGTGCGGTCAAAAATTGAGTGATTTTTTCAAAAAAAGACGAGAGCGGAAAAAGGAAGAAAAGCGGGAAAAGAATCTCCCGCTTGATGTTGAATTGCAATCTTAAACTTGCCAATTAATTTCAGTTAAACCATGTTGCTTTAAGTATTCGTTGGTTTTAGAAAAATGATGACATCCTAGAAAACCACGATGTGCAGAAAGTGGAGAAGGGTGCGGGGCAGTTAAAACATAATGACGATTGCGATTAATAAATTGCCCTTTTTTCTGCGCATGACTTCCCCAAAGTAAAAATACGACTTTTTCACGATGTTCATTAAGTGCTGCAATCACTTGATCTGTAAAAACTTCCCAACCAAATTTAGCGTGTGAATGTGCCATGCCGCGCTCTACAGTTAGCACGGTGTTAAGCAACAGTACACCTTGCTCAGCCCATTTCACTAAGTAGCCATGATTTGGCATTTGAAAACCAGGAATATCGTTAGCCAATTCTTTATACATATTCAGTAGAGAAGGGGGAATTGCAACCTCAGGTTTAACCGAAAAAGCTAAACCGTGCGCTTGATTTGGGCCATGGTAGGGATCCTGCCCTAAAATGACGACTTTCACCTCATCAAATGCTGTATATTTAAAGGCATTAAACACTTCGTCTTGTGGTGGGTAAATGGTCTTCCCCGCGAGTCGCTCTTGATGGACTTGTTGTAGAATGTGTTTAAAGTAAGGTTTTTCTTTCTCTTGACCGATAACATCTGTCCAGGTTTTCATTCTGTATTTCCTTATTGGATAGGCTTAGAGACATTATAAATGAAATTGCTTAGAAAGGCTTTCTAAGAATAATGTTAATTTCTTGTTAAATTTTAAGATGTTGTGAGATCTTTTTACATCTAAAACTTTAATCTAGATCAATTTTCGAAAATTAGTCGGAGAAAAGAATCTGTTTTAGGTCAAAATTAATTGAATTCTTCAAATAGTTTGATAAAATTTGCACAGTTTAATAAATATACAACCGCCAAATTAGGAGGCACTTTATGATCAAAGGTATTCAAATTACTCAAGCAGCAAATGACAATCTTTTAAACTCATTCTGGTTATTAGACAGCGAAAAAAATGAAGCTCGTTGTTTATGTGCAAAAGCTGAATTCGCAGAAGACCAAGTAGTAGCAGTGAGCGAATTAGGCCAAATCGAATACCGTGAATTACCGGTAAACGTAGCACCAACTGTTAAAGTTGAAGGTGGTCAACACTTAAACGTAAACGTATTACGTCGTGAAACGTTAGAAGATGCAGTAAACAACCCGGATAAATACCCTCAATTAACTATCCGTGTTTCTGGTTACGCAGTACGTTTCAACTCTTTAACGCCAGAACAACAACGCGACGTTATTACTCGTACTTTCACTGAAAGCCTATAATTTCAGCTTGAATGAAAAAAGAAACCCCGAAGTAATTCGGGGTTTTGTTTTATCTAAAAGGTTTGAAAATTTGACCGCACTTTTCCCTTTCATCCCTAGCGATTTCCGCGCTTTTCAGGTACAATCCGCCAGTTAAATTTAATGATTTTTGAGAAAACTAATCTATTTATGAAGAATATTCGCAACTTTTCTATTATTGCCCATATTGACCACGGTAAATCGACCCTTTCTGACCGATTAATTCAGACCTGTGGGGGCCTTTCAGATCGTGAAATGGAAGCGCAAGTGTTGGATTCCATGGATCTTGAGCGTGAGCGCGGTATTACCATTAAAGCACAAAGTGTAACGTTAAATTATCAAGCGAAAGATGGTGAAACTTACCAATTAAACTTTATCGATACACCAGGACACGTGGACTTCTCTTATGAAGTATCGCGTTCTCTTGCGGCTTGTGAAGGGGCATTGTTAGTTGTGGATGCGGGACAAGGCGTAGAAGCTCAAACCTTAGCAAACTGCTATACCGCCATTGAAATGGATTTAGAAGTCGTACCGATTTTGAATAAAATCGACTTACCGGCCGCAGATCCTGAACGTGTTGCAGAAGAAATTGAAGACATCGTGGGTATTGATGCGATGGAAGCGGTACGTTGTTCAGCTAAAACCGGAGTGGGTATCGAAGATGTATTAGAAGAAATTGTTGCGAAAATTCCCGCGCCAGAAGGTGATCCTGATGCACCGTTACAAGCCTTGATTATTGACTCTTGGTTCGATAACTATTTAGGCGTGGTGTCATTAGTTCGTATTAAAAATGGCGTATTGCGTAAAGGCGATAAAATCAAAGTAATGTCCACTGGGCAAGCTTACAACGTCGATCGTCTAGGTATTTTCACGCCAAAACAACTGGATACGACTGTATTAAATACCGGCGAAGTAGGTTGGGTTGTTTGTGCGATTAAAGATATTTTAGGGGCACCAGTAGGGGATACCTTAACCCATCAGCACAATCCAGCAAGCCATGTATTGCCAGGCTTTAAGAAAGTAAAACCGCAGGTTTATGCTGGTTTATTCCCTGTTAGCTCTGACGATTATGAAGCTTTCCGTGATGCGTTGGGTAAATTAAGCCTAAATGATGCATCACTTTTCTATGAACCAGAAAACTCGACGGCTTTAGGTTTTGGTTTCCGTTGTGGTTTCTTGGGGCTTTTACATATGGAGATCATTCAAGAGCGTTTAGAACGTGAATACGATCTTGATTTGATTACTACAGCACCAACTGTAATTTATGAAGTCGAAATGACCAATGGTGAAGTCGTTTATGTTGATAGCCCATCGAAACTGCCACCGTTAAATAATATTGCGGAAATTCGTGAGCCAATTGCAGAGTGTAATATGCTCGTGCCACAAGAATTCTTAGGAAATGTCATCACCCTTTGTGTGGAAAAACGTGGCGTACAAACCAATATGGTGTATCACGGTAACCAAATTGCGTTAACTTACGAAATCCCAATGGGCGAAGTGGTATTGGATTTCTTCGATCGCTTGAAATCAACTTCTCGCGGTTATGCCTCTTTGGATTATGGTTTCAAACGTTTCCAAGCGGCGGACATGGTGCGCGTGGATATTATGATCAACGGTGATCGTGTTGATGCGTTAGCGTTAATTGTTCATAAAGATAATGCCCCTTATCGTGGTCGTGAATTGGTTGAAAAAATGCGTGAGCTGATTCCACGTCAACAATTTGATATCGCGATCCAAGCAGCGATTGGTAACCACATTATTGCGCGTTCAACCGTAAAACAATTGCGTAAAAACGTATTAGCAAAATGTTATGGTGGTGACGTGAGCCGTAAGAAAAAACTCTTACAGAAACAGAAAGAAGGTAAAAAACGAATGAAATCTTTAGGTAACGTGGAAGTGCCGCAAGAAGCGTTTTTAGCGATCTTACATGTAGGTAAAGATAAATAGGAAAGTAGATCAATGTCGAATGTATTTTTTATTTTGTTGTTAGCTGTGGGCTTTGCTGGTTGGAAAGCGTTAGATTATTTCCAGCTGCCTAACACATTCAGTATTTTATTGCTGATTTTGACCGCACTTTCCGGCATTTTATGGTGTTATCACCGCTTTGCGGTGATGCCGAGACGCCGTCGTCAAATCGCACGCGCAGAACAACGTTCAGGCAAAGCGTTAACGGATGAAGAAAAAGCGAAAATTGAGCCAATTTCAGAAGGTTCAGAATTTATTTCTTCGCTTTTCCCTGTGTTATCCGTGGTATTCCTTGTACGTTCATTTATTTTTGAACCGTTTCAAATTCCATCAGGATCAATGCAAGCCACATTATATGTAGGGGATTTTATTGTCGTGAATAAATATACTTATGGCATCAAAGATCCGATTTTCCAAAATACGATTATTGAAGGCAATAAGCCTGAACGTGGAGATGTGATCGTGTTTAAAGCACCGGAGCAAGCGTTGCTTCATACGAGTTTAGGGGCAACCCGAGCAGCTTATGCGGAAAATCTTGCGTTAACATCTAAAGACAATATGTCTGGAGCAGATTATATTAAACGTATTGTAGGGAAAGGTGGTGACCGTATTATCCTTGATGTTGAAAAAAGTGCTTTAACGATTATTCATGGCAAAGATGGCAAACCTTGTGAAATAGACTGCCAAGCTAAAGTATTTGAATATAAACAAGAACCTACAAATCCAGCATTCCCAACGCAAGTGGAATATTTGGAAATTGGTGACGTGACACACACGATTTTAGTGGAGCCAATGCGCCGTTATTCGGGGATTGAGTTCTATCCACAAGAAGGTTTACCTGCTGCAGAATGGATTGTGCCTGAGGGGCAATATTTTGTGATGGGCGATAACCGTGATCATAGTGATGACAGCCGTTTTTGGGGATTTGTACCGGAAAAAAATATTGTGGGTAAAGCCACTTATATTTGGATGAGTTTAGAAAAAGAACCAAATGAGTGGCCAACAGGCTTCCGTTTTGACCGTTTCTTTACGAAAATTAATTAATATGAATCATTTAGATCGATTAGAACGAAAAATTGGTTATCAATTTTCCGATCTAAAAAATTTAAAATTGGCACTGACACACCGCAGTGCCTCCACTCAACATAATGAACGTCTCGAATTTCTAGGTGATTCGATTCTCAATTATGTCATTGCTGATGCGCTTTATCATCAATTCCCTCGTTGTAATGAAGGTGAACTTAGCAGAATGCGTGCTACATTAGTTCGTGAGCCGACCTTGGCGATAATTGCCCGCAATTTTGAGCTTGGGG
>CABSXY010000071.1 GCA_902481695.1 uncultured Haemophilus sp.
ATTAAACCACTATAATGCAGAAGTGGTGCGTTATTTCTTATTAACGGCACACTATCGCAGCCAGCTTAACTACAGTGAAGAAAATCTGAACCTAGCACAAGGTGCATTAGAACGTTTGTACACCGCTTTACGTGGCACCGATCAAAGTGCGGTTGCTTTTGGCGGTGAAAATTTTGTGGAAGCCTTCCGTGAAGCAATGGACGATGATTTCAATACACCGAATGCTCTTTCTGTCTTATTTGAAATGGCTCGTGAAATCAATAAATTGAAAACTGAAGATACTGAAAAAGCCAATGGTCTTGCTGCTCGTTTACGTGAATTAGCGGGTATCTTAGGTTTACTTCAACAAGATCCAGAAAAATTCTTACAAGCGGGCTCTGACGATGATGAAGTCGCAAAAATTGAAGCGCTCATCAAACAACGCAACGAAGCGCGTGCTGCTAAAGATTGGGCTGCTGCAGATGCGGCTCGTAATGAACTCACTGCAATGGGAATTGTGTTAGAAGACGGCCCTAACGGCACGACGTGGCGTAAACAATAATCTCACTTTGATACAAAAACTGCGGTCAATTTGACCGCAGTTTTTCTTTTAAGAAGAAAGCATTACATTTTCGGTTTTTCCATTGTTTTTGCTTTTTTCTTCATTTCTTTTGCTTTCATTTCTTTTGTTTTCATATCATCAGATTTCATTCCTTCTGATTTCATATTATCCATTTTCATGTCGTGAGATTTCATATCATGAGATTTCATCATCCCATCAGATGCCATTTTGTCATTTTGCATTGGCATAGCGTCTTTTGTCATCGGCATGGAATCTTTTGTCATCGGCATGGAATCTTTTGCCATCGACATTTCATTAGATTTCATATCGGTCGCATAAAGACTGGTTGCGAAGAAAAGTGCAGCAATAGCAGTAAAGGTTGTTTTTGAAGTAATATTTTTCATTTTGAATCTTCCTTAATTTGTGAATAATTAGCATTGGATGGAAAGGTTTCCCCTTTCATTATCATTAGACGAATGAGAACCTATTTCTTACACATTTTCCAAGGAAAAAATATGGAAACCGGAATTTCCGATAAAGAACTGATACAAATTAGAGAGCAAATGCTGAAGTTTGCCACATTACAGGTGAGTAATCCTGTATTAGCTGAAGATTTGGTGCAAGAGAGTTTTTTAAGTGCATTTAACCATCTTGAGCAATTTAAACGACAAGCGGCATTTAAAACCTGGGTCTTTGCTATCTTAAAAAATAAAATCATCGATTTTCTTCGCCAGAAAGGCAAATTTGTACTGGAAACCGAAATAGAAGATGAAGAACAAACTAATCATTTCTTTGATGAAGGGGGACACTGGAAAGCTGAACATTCTCCACTCGATCTCGAACTGAGCGAAAGTGCGGTCTATTCCGAAGAATTCTGGCTGATTTTTGAAACTTGCTTAACTTGCCTGCCCGCCAAACAAGCCAAGATTTTTATGATGAGAGAGTTTTTGGAATTATCTTCCGAAGAAATTTGCCAAGAAAATCAACTAAGCATAAGTAACTTGCACACGACACTCTATCGTGCCCGCTTACAACTTCAAAACTGCTTATCTCATAAACTTTAGGGAGTGACTTTATGAAATGTCGCCAAGCAACTCGCCTCATTTCAGATGCGCAAGAACGCCCATTAATGACTAAAGAAAAAATTGGGCTCAATTTGCATCTTGCCATCTGTACACATTGCCGTAAATTTCAACGAAATTGTGGCACATTGAGAAAATTAATGAAGGATTTCAAAGGATAAAAAAGCGGAAGACAACTTCCGCTTATTTGTCTATTATTTCGCCATTAACGCTGTTGCACGAGAAATGACTTCTTTGATTTCATCATCCGTCAATTTACCTTCTTTCACAAATTGCACTTTGCCGGTTTTATCAAGCAAAATAATCACGCTGTCTTTTTCACGTAATCCCCACGCATTTTTAACCGCACTTTTATCATCTAAAATCACTTGGCTGTGGGCATTTTCTTTTTTGCCTTTTTCTGCACTACTTTTCACAAACATGCCTGTGCCCACAACAGCATCATCAGCATTAATAATGGTCGTGGTTTGATATTTAGCTTGGTTAAAATGAGCGGCTTTGATGGCTTCGATCATCGCTTGATTTTTCTCTTTTACCGCACTTCTGCCTGCAATATGCTGAATCACACGGACTTTGCCAGGTAATGCCGTTGAGCTCCATGATTTATAAGCCACATCATTGCCATTTAAAGTGATTTCGCCCTTATCTGAAACCGTTACATTGGCTAAAAGTTGGTTAGGTTGGATATTGTGCGCGAATGCATTAACTGAGATTAAACTCCCCATCACTGCACTCAAAAGCATAATTTTTTTCATAAATACCTCATAAATTCCGTGAAATTGCCCATTTTTTGGCGAATAGTCACTTTTTTGTTATACTCCGTGCGCATTATACTTTGCTTAAATCAGATAAAGAAGGAAAAAGAAATGGATCAAATGCCAGCTTGCCCAAAATGTAAAGGCGAATATGTTTATCATGATTCTGTGAATTTTGTTTGCCCTGATTGTGGTAATGAGTGGAATGGTAACGAAACAGTTGAAGCCGATGAAGATCAACTGATTGTTAAAGACAGCAACGGTAATTTATTAGCCGATGGTGATGATGTGCTTTTAATTAAAGATTTAAAATTAAAAGGTTCATCTGAAGTGTTGAAGAAAGGCACGAAATTCAAAAATATCCGTTTAGTTAACGGAGATCACAACGTCGATTGTGGCAAAATCATGTTGAAATCAGAGTTCTTGAAAAAAGCTTAAGAATTCTCAAGAAAAAGAGCGGTCGATTTTAACGTTGTTTTAAATCGACCGCTCTTTTTTTATTTTCATTATACCTTCGCAGGTTTCACAATTTCACTTGGATAACAACCAAGCACTTTCAGATAATTACTGAATTGCTTAAGCTCCTCCAAGGCAATTTGGGTATCTGGATGATGAATGTTTCCTTCAATCTCCAAATAGAACATTTCTTCCCAAGGTTTGCCATAAATAGGACGAGATTCAAGCTTAGTCATATTAATACCGTGCTTTTTAAACACAAGTAAAGCATCCACCAAAGAACCCGCTTGTTGCGATGTGGTCATCAACAATAAAGTTTTAGTATGAATTTGTGGTGAGACTTCACGTGCTTGTTTGGCTACGACAATGAAACGAGTAATGTTGTTTTCTTGGTTCGCAATATTATGTTTTAACACATGTAAGCCGTAAAGCTTGCCGCCATCTTCATTACCTAATGCCGCAATATTTGGTTTATTCAAGCTTGCCACAAGCTGCATTGCATGAGAGCTACTTTCGCAGTACTCGATATGCACACGCTCAAGACTTTGAATAAATTGACTACACTGCTGGATTACCTGTGGATGGCTATACAGCGTATCAATTTTGCTTAAATCATCTTGCTCATTCACTAAAACACAGTGCTTGATAGGATAAGCCAACTCGCCTACCAAAGATAAGGTAGTATGTTGAAGCAGATCATAAACTTCATTAATTGCACCTGACGTGGTATTTTCTAAAGGCAGTACACCATAATCAGCTTCTCCACTTTCAACCTTTTCAAAAATTTGAGCAAAAGAATCACAGCTGATTTCTGCAAACTGCTGATTATAACGAGCCGCATAATTACGCGCAGCCAAATTAGAGTAAGAACCACGCTTGCCTAAGAAAGCAATATGTAACGTTTCTTCTCTTTGCTCATTGAGCTTTTTCTGCAAATACACTTGCTGTGTGAGCACAGAATCTTCAATGATCTTTTGGAAGACTGACGTAATATATTGTGGTTCAAGCTGATAATTTTGACTTTCAGCAAACTGCACAAGCTCTTGTAAGAGTTGTTGCTCACGCTCTAAATCACGCAACGCTTTTTGCGTCACTTCTTTGCTTCTTACTACATCATATGCCAGGCGGTGGCGCTCTGAAAGCAGCTTTAACAAGCTGCGATCAATTTGCGTAATTTGCTGACGAATTTCTGATAAATCTAATGCCATTTCATTCCTTATTTAAAGGTTACTTCATTATGAGGGATATATTTTTCAGCGCTAATAGGTGAATTTTTCTCAAAAAATTCTTTTAAAACATCCGCATCAATAAAACCTGTGTTAACAAAAGTTGGATTTTTTGTCATAACTGGATAACCATCTCCACCTGCTGCATTATAGCTTGGTACAGAAATACGGTAAGTTTTATTTAAATCCAATGGTTTACCTTGAATTTTCACATTTTCAACTTTCTTATCCGCACGATTTACTGTCATGCTGATACCTGAGTATTGTGCATAAGCACCAGAATCCACTTCTTTCAATGCGACTACATTTAAATAATCCAATAATTCTTTACCGGTTAATTCAAAATAGCTCACAATGTTACCAAATGGATGGATTTTTAAAATGTCTTTATAAGTCACATCACCTTCTTGGATAGAATCACGAATACCACCTGAGTTCATGATACCAATGTCTGCTTTCGCTTTTTGACGTTGTGCTTCTGCAATTAAGTGACCAAGGTTAGTTTGTTCAAAACGGATGATAGTACGATCGCCTTCTAACTTACCTTTTAGTTTACCCACTTTTTGGCTTAATAATGCATCACCTTTATCTTGATAAGTTTTTAAAAGTTTTTCCATTTCAGGATCTTGTGGAATCTCTTCGGCATAGTTTACATATTCTGTTTTACCGTCTTCTTTTTTCACTTTTTTCTTCAAGTTCACTGGAATTAATTGATAATTCACTAATTTTAATTCACCATTTTTGAACTCAAAGTCAGCTCGACCAACGTATTTACCCCATTCAAACGCTTGCATAATCCAAGTACCATTTTGGAAATCTGGTTTACATGGCTGAGTTGGTTGATAATCTTTAATCCATACCCCTTTATCATCCACACAAATCGGATCATGGCTGTGACCACCGATAATCATATCGAATGCGCCTTTATCTAAATTACGTGCAAGACTTACATCACCCGGCGCATTTGAACCATGTTTCGCATCATAATAATAGCCCATATGCGTTAAAGCAATTTTTACATCTGGCTTAACTTTTTCATTTAGCTCTTTTAATGTGGCTTTTGCTACCGTTGTTGGATCTTCAAATTTCACATCGTGAAGGTATTCTGGGTTACCTAATTTTGCCGTATCTTCTGTGGTTAAACCAACCACAGCAATTTTAAGATCTTGTTTATTTAAAATGGTATAAGGCTTAACTAAGGTTTTACCTGTTTTCGTATTAATCACGTTTGCAGATAAGAATGGGAAGTTTGCCCATTTTTCTTGCATATCAAGAATTTGTAGTGGATTATCAAACTCGTGGTTACCTAATACGGTTGCTTCATAGCCCATTGCATTCATTGCTTTAATGTCAGGCTCCGCTGTTTGCATATCTGACTCAGGTACACCAGTATTAAAATCACCAGCATTTAATAAAATGAGTGAGCCACCTTTTTGCTCTACTTCAGCTTTTACGCGATTAACAATTGTTTTGTGTGCTGGAAAGCCATATTCACCTTTTGCATTCGGCCAAAAATGTCCGTGCGTATCATTAGTGTGCAATATGGTAAATTGATAGGTTTTATCCTGTTCATATGCCATTGCAGCAGAAGTTGCTAGCACAAGAGGAAGCACGGTAAATAATTTTTTCATAATAAAAATACCTCTATTTTTGACCGCTCTTTACCTTCGCTGAAAACAAAAATAACAGAGCAAGATAGGAAATAAAAAAGCTATACTCCCGAAAGAAGTATAGCTTTTCAACAAAACATTGTTAGATGAGTACCTGCGCAGGCGCAACATAACCTTGTGGAACTTGTTTCTTATCTTCAAAGGTAACAAATTCCCACGCTTCCTGATCGGCAAGTACAGCACGGAGTAACTTATTATTTAAACCGTGACCAGATTTATAGGCTTTGAAATCACCGATAATGTTATAGCCACACATGTAAAGGTCGCCAATTGCATCAAGCATCTTGTGACGAACTAATTCATCTCTGAAACGTAATCCGTCTTCATTTAAGATACGGTAATCATCTAATACGATAGCATTATCTAGGCTACCACCCAACGCAAGGCCTTGAGATTGAAGATACTCAATATCTTTCATGAAACCAAAGGTTCTTGCACGACTGATTTGATGTACGAACGCTTGTGCAGAGAAATCCATCACATAATTACGTACATTTTTACTAATCGCTGGATGATTAAAGTCGATCGTGAAATCTAAACGGAAACCATTGTAAGGTTTAAATTCGGCCCATTTATCACCGTCTTCTACTCGTACATTTTTCTTAATACGAATAAATTTTTTCGGTGCATTTTGTTCTTCAATACCTGCGTCTAAAAGCAAGTAAATGAATGGGCTTGCACTACCGTCCATGATTGGAATTTCAGGTGCATCAACTTCAATAATAATATTATCGATACCTAAACCTGCTAATGCTGCGTTTAAGTGTTCTACGGTTGAAACACGCACACCTTGTTCATTCACAAGTGCAGTACAAAGCATTGTATCGCGCACTGAATCCGCATTCGCAGGGAAAGTCACCGGCGGATTAAGATCGGTACGGCAGTAAATCACGCCAGTATTCGGCATAGCCGGGCGCAACGTTAATGTTACTTTTTTACCGCTATGTAAGCCCACACCTGTGACTTTAATGCTTTGTTTTAATGTTCTTTGTTTAATCATCTCTTTTACCTTATTGCTTCACAACAAGATTACTTTTACTCTTATTTCTCATCACGACCAAATGATGCCGGATTGAAGAAGTTAGGATTATTTCTTAACTGTTCTAAACGACTTGGATCAAGCGGTTTATTTAAGTTACCGTATTGCGGATTTTGTTCCTGTGCTGGTTCTGGCTGTGGATTATGTCTTAATGCATCTAAACCATGTAAACCAACTGGCGGTTGTGGCTGAATCGTTTCTTGTACTACAGGTTGTTGAACTGGCGCTTGTTGTACTGCAGCTTGAGGACGAGCAATCACTACTGGCTCAGCCGCAACAACATCACCTAAACCTGTTGCAACGATCGTTACACGAATTTCATTGCTCATTTCAGGAACTAAACTGGTACCCACAACGATAGTCGCGTCTTCTGATGCAAAGCTACCTACTGTGTCACCCACCACGTTAAATTCGTCAAAGCCGAGATCCATACCAGATGTAATGTTAACAAGGATACCCTTAGCGTTAGAAAGATCGACTTTCTCTAATAAATCATTTTTAATTGCAAGACGTGCTGCTTCTTCTGCACGGCCCGCACCTGGTTCACTTTGAGCTGAACCGAAACCAATCATTGCTTGGCCCATTTCCGACATAACGGTTCTTACGTCTGCAAAGTCCACGTTGATTAAACCTGGAGAGGTAATCATATCGGAGATGCCCATAACAGAGTTACGTAATACGTCATTCGCAGCAGCAAAAGCATCAATTAACGTTGCATTTTTCGGGAGAACTTTTTGGATTTGTTGGTTAGGAATAATGATCATTGAATCCACGTATTGTGAAAGATCTTTAATCCCTAATTCAGCAAATTGCATACGTTTTTTGCCTTCAAAGCTAAATGGCTTAGTAACAACAGCAACAGTTAGAATACCTAATTCTTTCGCAACTTTAGCGACGATTGGTGCGGCACCAGTACCTGTACCACCGCCCATACCAGCAGCGATAAAGACCATGTCTGCACCTTCAAGCATTTTACGGATTTCTTCTTGGTCATCTTCAGCCGCTTTACGACCTACATTTGGATTTGCACCCGCACCAAGACCTTTCGTTGTTGCCCCACCAATTTGTACAGTTTGTTGAACTTGGCTTTTGCGTAATGCTTGCGCATCGGTATTCACCGCATAGAATACGATTTTACCGTGTTCTTCGCTATCAATTGCACTTTCGCCCAAGAAATTACCATTGAATTCTTGTTGCACCATGTTAGCAACCATGTGGTTAACTGCGTTACCGCCGCCTCCACCGACACCGACAACCTTAATCAGTGCACCTGTTTGCTCTTCAAAATCACCATACTCTGGGTATAACATTTGCTGTTCTCCGTTACTGCTAATACTCTGCTAGCACATTAATAAAAGTTAAATTTTTTCTATTGTAAATGAAAAAGCCAAAATGATCAAAATTCTGATTTCACTTTATTGAAAATATTTTTAAGGCCTTTCCAGAATTTTTTTCCTAATGCTTCATCACCATAGTTACTATCCACAGGATCATTATCACTATTTTGATGATGATATTGTAGTAATCCAACTACAGTTGAATATTGCGGGCGATTTACATAATCCGTTAAACCCGTAATATTCAATGGACTACCAATACGCACTTGGCAACCAAATACATTTGAAGCACAATCTTTTAAGTCTTCAATTTGTGCACCACCACCGGTAATAACGACACCAGCAATCAATTCAAATTTAATATGTTTGCTTTCTAAATCTGCTTTAAGCTTATCTAATTCGTCCTTAACAACGCTTAATAGTTCAATATATCTTGCTGAAGTGATTAAAGATAAATCACTTTTTGTTAAAGCGCGTGGCGCTCGACCACCAATACTTGCCACTTCAATTTTTTTATCGCCATGTAGACGCGCTGGATACAATGCACTTGCATAGGTCACGTGAAGCCGAACGTCCCCGGCACAACAAACAGTTCATCCAAGAGCAAGAGCAGCAGTAAAA
>CABSXY010000072.1 GCA_902481695.1 uncultured Haemophilus sp.
AGTCCACGCGCACCTGAATATGTATTTAATGCTGGTGTGCCTATATTGGGTATTTGTTACGGTATGCAAACCATGGCGATGCAACTTGGCGGTTTAACTGAAACCTCTGATCATCGTGAATTCGGCTATGCATCGGTTTTAATGGATAACCCAACCGCACTTTTTGCTCATTTAAATGATGGCGACAGCAAATTAGATGTATGGATGAGCCATGGTGATAAAGTAACCCGCTTACCTGAAAACTTCCAAGTTACTGGTACGACGCCAACCTGTCCAATTGCTGCGATGTCTGACGAAAATCGTCGTTTCTACGGCGTACAATTCCACCCTGAAGTAACCCACACTAAAAAAGGCTTGGAATTATTAATGAATTTCGTGGTAAACATTTGTGGTTGCGAAACTAAATGGACAGCTGAAAACATTATCGAAGATGCCGTTGCTCGCATTAAAGAGCAAGTGGGCGATGATGAAGTGATTTTAGGTTTATCTGGTGGTGTGGACTCTTCTGTGGTTGCATTACTTTTACATCGTGCTATCGGTAAAAACTTACACTGTGTATTCGTGGATAACGGTTTACTCCGCTTACACGAAGGCGATCAAGTCATGGAAATGTTTGGCGATAAATTCGGCTTGAACATTACTCGCGTTGATGCGGAAAGCCGTTTCTTGGGTGAACTTGCAGGCGTATCAGATCCTGAAGCAAAACGTAAAATTATCGGTAAAGTATTCGTGGATGTATTCGATGATGAATCGAAAAAACTGACTAACGTGAAATGGTTGGCACAAGGTACGATCTACCCTGATGTCATCGAATCAGCAGCAAGCAAAACTGGTAAAGCGCATGTGATTAAATCACACCACAACGTAGGTGGCTTACCAGACTATATGAAACTTGGCTTAGTAGAACCGTTACGTGAATTGTTTAAAGACGAAGTACGTAAAATCGGTTTAGCATTAGGCTTACCGGCTGAAATGATCAACCGCCACCCGTTCCCTGGTCCAGGCTTAGGCGTACGTGTATTAGGTGAAGTGAAAAAAGAATACTGCGATTTATTGCGCCGTGCGGATGCAATCTTTATCGAAGAATTACGCAATAGCGGTTGGTATGAAAAAACCAGCCAGGCTTTCAGCGTGTTCTTACCTGTAAAATCTGTAGGTGTGATGGGCGATGGCCGTAAATACGATTGGGTTATCTCACTACGTGCGGTAGAAACCATCGACTTTATGACCGCACATTGGGCTCATTTACCTTATGATTTATTAGGCAAAGTGTCTAACCGCATCATTAACGAAGTGAATGGCATTTCCCGCGTCGTGTACGACATTAGCGGAAAACCACCAGCAACGATAGAATGGGAATAATATCAATCAATTTAAAGGGCAAATTATTTGCCCTTTTCTTCTTTCATAGCGCTAATTTCTCTCATCAATATTCACTATGGATATCGCATTTTTACTCGGCACTAAAATTATTGAACTGACACTTATTGTGCTTATTGGCTATGGGTTGGTTAAATCAAAATTATTAAAATCAGAAGATAGCAAGCCGCTTTCTATTATTGGACTTTATGTTATCAGCCCATCGGTGATGATTGAGGCATTTCAAATTGATTACACGCCAGAAATCCTGCAAGGTTTGCAGCTTTCACTGCTTATGGCCGTGTTTCTTCAGGGTATTCTGATTATTATTGGCAGTTTATTAAAGCGCCTATTAAACCTTGATCCTATTGAGCATGCCACTTCCATTTATTCTAATTCTGGCAACTTAATTATTCCGATTGTGATGTCGCTATTTGGCAAAGAATGGGTCATTTACGCCAGCTGTTTTATTGTGGTTCAAACCTTTCTATTTTGGACGCATTGCCGTTTGATTATTGTAGGAAAAGGAAATTTATCCTTGAAGATGATTGCCAAAAACATCAATATTTGGTCAATTCTCGTCGGAGCATTTTTGTTTGCTTTTCAAATTAAGTTGCCAAACATTATCAATGGCACGCTCTCTTCTATTGGTTTGTTTATTGGTCCGAATGCCATGCTTGTTGCAGGTATGCTGATTGCTGCAATTCCTTTACGGAGCATCGTAGCATCCAAACGCATTTATTTAGTTACGCTATTGCGCTTGTTGATTATTCCGCTTGTATTTTTGGTATTAATAAAGTTGATTGGGTTTGTACATTGGGCTGAAAAAGGCGAGATCATTGTGCTGATTAGTTTTTTAGCAACTACAAGTCCTTCAGCTTCGACAGTGACACAAATGGCGGTGATTTATAACAACAATCCACAGAAAGCCAGCGCCATTTATGGTGTAACGACGCTGCTTTGTATGTTTACTATGCCACTGGTGATTGCCTTATATCAAATGTGGGGTAAATCGTAGAAAAGTGCGGTCAATTATTTAAGCACTTTTGATGCTGGCTGCTCTTTTTTCAAACGATAAAGTTGATATAAGTTAACGAAAACTAAGAATGCGTTTAGAAGCGCTACTGGATAAGATTTGATGATCAAACTGTAAACGACAAAAAGTACCGCTCCAATTGCATTAACAACTCTCAAGTGAACAATCGATTTAAATAAAAAAGACGCGGCCACAAAGAATGTTGCCAAATAACCTAATAATTCGATGAAATTAAATTCCATAAATCTCTCCGTCAACAATGATTGAGGCGGCATCATAAAAGATTTTGGAATTCAGGAAAAGAGGCGAAATAAAGGCAACCGATTGCAATATCAAGAAATTTTTATTTCGCTCAACATTCGCTTAGATAAAGATTTTTTGCACTAAAAACATATAAAAAATTGTGCCCGCCGAGATAGAAAGAAACATGTTCTTTTTCCAGAAATGTAACCCCAATACCAACGCACCCGCAATGAAATCGGGTAAGCCGTGATAACCACTCAATACATCCACATTTTTATAGCAATACACCACTAACATCCCAAACATCGCCGCAGGCAATACTTTGCCAAGGTAACGAATATAGTCTGGAATCTGGCGATTGGCGGGAAAGATCCAGAATGGCAATAATCGAGTAAATTGCACGCACACAATACAAATCACAATGGTGATAATTTGTTCCATCAATGTCATTTTAGTGCCTCCAATTTAGATGAAAGTTTAGGACGTCGTACCGTTAATAGAATCCAGATACTGATTAGCGTTGGCACTAAAAAGTGTTCTTTCCCAACAATTAACAGCGATGCAAAAGCCACACCTAAACCTAATAATGAGCTTTCATGAGATTTCTCTTTAAGCCAGTTTTCAGCAAAAATCACCAGGAAAAGTGCAGTCATACCAAACTCTACCCCTTTTAAATCAAAAGGAATGATTGAACCAAATAGATTACCTAATCCCGCTCCTACAACCCAATAAAGATGGAGATAAAAACTGACAAAGAACATATACCAGCCTTTATCTAAATGATCGGGAATCTTCGCCATATAGTTAAGGGAAAAACTTTCATCGACTAGGGTACTAATTAAATACCAACGTTTTTTTCCGAGTTGATCACCATATTTTTCTAACATGGAAATGCCATAAAAAATTTGGCGACCACTTACCATCAGCGTAACCAACGCAACACTTAAAGGCGAAAAAGGCATAACTAAGGCGGCGGCTGCAATAAATTCCACGGAGCCCGCATAAATGAGTGCTGCCATTGCAACGGGGAACCAAACACCGAATCCAAGTGCTTTCATATAAATGCCGTATGCTATGCCTAAAAATAAAAAGCCGGCAAGCATTGGCATGCTGTAAGGAAATGCCGTTTTTGCCGCGGCTTTGATGGGATTTTCTGTCACAACTTCTGACATATTGACCTACTACAACTCTAAAACAGACAAACCAGGTAAGGTCGAAAAACTTTGTGCTTTTACTGTTTGATGGAAATCTTCGATATAAGCTAAATTAGCATCTTCTTTACGAATCGCGGCATAGAGATTACTGTACAACCCTTCTTCTGTAATTTTACGCGCCACCACATACCCTTTTTCTAAATAAGGTAATGCCGCCCAATAAGGTACGGTAGCAATGCCTCGACGACTCGCTACTAATTGGATCAAGGCGATCGTTAGCTCCGTTGTACGACGTGGCGGATTAATACCTTTTGGTTTCAACACTTGACGATATAAATCTAGCATATCATCAGGCACGGGATAGGTTACCCAAGTTTCTTCAGCGAAATCTTCCGCCTGCCAAACCTCTTTATTGGCTAATGGATGATCTTTAGAACAGATTCCCACCATTTCATAAGAAAATAACGGCTTAAATAAAACATCATCATTTTGTTCAACTTCAGACACGATAGCCCAATCTGCACGATGAGATAATAACAATCCAACCGGATCAGTGTGGAAACCAGACACAATATCCAATTCTACCAAGCTCCAATGCTGACGAAATTCATCCATCGCAGGCATTAACCAGTCGAAACAGGTATGACACTCTACTGCAATTCTTAACTGCCCTGCATCACCGTGTTTTACACGTGCAAGTTCACGTTCTGCATCTACCACTTTCGGAAGAATTTCATTGGCAAGACGAATTAAGCGATCGCCTGCTGCGGTAAAACGCAATGGATTACTTTTACGCTCAAACAGAGGTAAACCGAATTGCTCTTCCATTAACTTAATTTGATGAGAAAGTGCCGATTGTGTTAAATAAACACGTTTTGCCGCCATCGAAACGCTGCCTGTTTCCTTCAAAGCAAGCAATGTTCTTAGGTGACGAAGTTCAAGAAATGTTGGTTTCATTAGAATAATTCATAAAGTTATCGCATTAGATGAGCAACATGATAACGCAAATTAAATTGTGCGAAAAGAAAGTGCGGTCAAAAACGTTGATATTTTTGACCGCACTTAAGTCGATTATTTATCTAATTGAACAGGAAGAAATAAGCTCAATGGTCGTTTTTTCACAATTTGGCAAACTTCATGCCAAATTGGCCACCAGCTATCAATTTCCGCATTCAAAGAACGCAATGCCACACAAAGCTTTAATGAAAAACTGACAATTAAATTCACTAAACCAATCAACAATACAAAAGCAATGCATTGTAAAAGCAATGAATAGGTAAAATGTCCGCTCACGGCAATATAGCCCACATTTGCAGATGAAAATGCCACATGACGAATATCTAACGGAAGATGCGTTAAGTACCCCACCACACCGGTAATCCCAAGCAGCATACCAAAGCAAAGGTTACCAATTAGCGAGCCATAATTCTCATGCATATAATTAGCAAATTTAACGCGAGTCTTCTCAGACATTAGTTTTTTCAATAACGGATGCTGAGTTAAACGCATACGCATATTCAAATAATTGCTACGGTTATCAAAATAGCCCGAAATAATCCCTGAACAGAATAACCATACCCCCGCAATGGCGGCAAACCATAAGGTTCCCGCAAAAGGATCAATACTATGTAATTGATACGCGATTTGATCAGCATTCATCAATGGTTCACCTGTTTTATATTGGTAACCAAAAGCAATCAATGCAGCCAATCCCATCGCAATAAGTACATTGCCTAGCACCGCAATACTTTGAGAGCGAAATACATCCACTAATAATTGGGCTAATTTCATATTGACGGTTTTACCTTGAGGCGTTTTCTCAACAGCCTCAGCAAAACGGGCTGCAGTCATGGCGGGCTGTTTCGTCGCTACCGTAAAATGCAGCATAAAGATCACCATGAAACCTAAGCCGTAATTTAAACCTTCTGCAATCCCTTTCCAGACTTTGTCATCAATGATGCTACCTAGATAGGTTTTAAATAACGCCATTAGTGCAATTAACACTCCACCGCCCGCTGCAGAATAAAACATTGCCCAATACTCTTTTTTATCTCTCGTAATGTAATGCTCACCATGATCGCCGGCATTCTGCGTAACACTACGAGCCATTAATCCTGAGCTTTGTTTCCATAGTCGAGAAATACTATGACGTTCCGCTGCCGCACGGGCAAAACAACCGGTTAATAATAAGATTCGACGCGGTAAATAGCGATTTGAAACAAAAATCGCCATCAAGGTTTCTAATCGTTCTAAAGTCTGGGAAAGACGTTCCAATAAATACGCCGTATTTAAGGACGATCCCACTACTGCCCCACGTTTCTGTAAGCCAATAATCAATGCCTTACATTGATCAAACATTACCTGTAAATGGCTATCATCAAAAGCCGTTGATTGGCGACGCGCCTCTACCCAATCAACCACTTCATGATGCAATGCCACAAAAGGTGAATCCGCATTCAACAGAGAGGGCTCCATTCGCATCAACTCAGGATCCATATCTTCAGCCGCAATCCAAATTGAAAGCATTTCAATGGCAAATAGCCCTTCACTTTCAATATGATTTTTTAAACGTTCACGATCTTTTTGTTCTGTATAACGGGTTAAAACACCAAATACGCCTCGCCACGTTTTTAATGGGACGGCATCAATCCAGCGGGCATCATTTTTATCGCTAAACAATAAATAAAAAATATCACGTAAATCATTAATATCTTTAAAAGACGGGTTAAAACGCTCATAAATACGCGTTTTCATTTCTTGCCCAAAACCGCCACGCGTAAGAATCCCACTACTAATAAACAACGGATAAAGGCGTAAACCACATAACCAACCGCATAATAATTTCGAAACAGAATAGCCTAATTCTTTATCGTTCTTTAAGATAAACTTAAACAAATGCAAGGTTGGAGAAATTTTTTCTGTGGGGCTATTGCGTAATAATTGGCACAGCCCCTCCACAAGACCAAAAGCATCATTTTCCTCGACTTTATTACGCAAAAATTGCGGTAAGGTATCGGTTTTAATCATGAGCTTTCCCCCTATATTATTTATATTCAAAAGTGAGACATTATACAGCTCTGTTGGATAAAGTAAAAATGAGCGGAAAAGTGCGGTCAATTTTGAAAGGATTTTAAAAGAAAAGGCGTATGCTTCCATACGCCTTTAAATTGATATTATTTCTCTTTCTTCAGCAAGAAAATACCTTGTTCAGAGAAATTCACATAAGCTTGTTTGAGATCAGCATTGAAGTCTTCTGGTTTGGTGTTAATGAGCAATTCTTTGCCTGCCCAAATTGCCACCACTTCCCAGTGGTTACCCATATAGACTGCACTCTTGATTTCACATTGTTGTGCTGCCTCGCCTTCTGCTTTTAAGTAAATCGCTTCAGGACGAACGCCCACTAAGCATTCACCATCCGGTAAATTAAATTGCGCCGCATTACTTAATGGTAATTTGTAGCCATTCACGTCAATGGTGCCATTTTCTAATTTACCTTCAAAGATGCTTGATTCGCCCATGAAGTTTGCAAGGAATAAAGAATTTGGACGCAAATAAAGCTCTTTTGCTGGCGCTTTTTGCATGATTTTACCTTTATTCATCACGATAACTTCATCAGACACCGCAAATGCTTCGGTCTGGTCGTGAGTCACATAAAGTGAGGTAATACCTAAACTTTGTTGTAATTCACGGATTTTTTCACGCATAGAACGACGTAAGTTTGCATCTAAGTTACTTAATGGTTCGTCAAAAAGTAATACTTTTGGTTTTAACACTAACGCACGAGCTAATGCCACACGTTGTTGTTGACCACCCGAAATTTGATCCACAAAACGATCTTCAAACCCCGCTAAGTCAACCAACTCTAACGCTTCTTTTACACGTTTAACACGCTCTTCTTTGCTCACGCCTTGCATGCGTAAACCATAGCCTACGTTATCACCGATACTCATATGCGGGAACAATGCGTAAGACTGGAATACGATACAAATATCACGGTTTTGAATAGACGATTTAGTTACATCTTCACCATCGATAAAAATCTGACCCGAAGTTGGGTTTTCTAAGCCTGCCACTAAACGTAACACAGTGGTTTTGCCACAACCAGATGGCCCTAGTAAGGTCACCATAGTGCCACGTTTAATGGTTAAATCTAAATTATCAATGACAGTGGATTTACCAAAAGATTTAGTGATATTTTTTAATACTAAGAAATCATTATTACTCATAATATTTACCTACAACTTAACGAGTTAATTCATTTTTTTCGCTTTAGAACGGGAAATTCGGGTATCACCCACAATCCAGTCAAAGAATAAAATAATGGCCATCATTACGATGATTAAAATCGAACCGTATGCGATAGCAATACCATATTCACCATCTTCTACACGGTTTAAAATATAGGCTGTTGCCACACGTGTATCAGCGGTGACTAAGAAGATAATCGCACTTACGGTAGTCATCGCACGAACGAAACTGGTGACCAATGCAGAAAGTAAAGCTGGTTTTAACAATGGTAAAACGATAAACCATAATGTTTTCCATGAGCTACCTTTTAAAGAAAGAGATGCTTCATCGAGTGATTTATCTAATTGACCAAGACCTGCAATAGCTGCACGCATACCGATTGGTAAATCACGCATCACCATTGAGATGATCACGATAATGCTAGTACCTGTAATGTAAAGTGGCGCATTGTTAAAGGCTAAAATATAAGATACCCCTGCAACGGTTCCTGGTACGGCGAAGCAAAGCATGGTTAAGAACTCAAGAGATTTTTTACCTTGGAAATCTTTACGCACCACAATATACGCAATTAATAAACCGAAAAGTGCGGTCAATGGTGCGGCAATTCCTGCGTAAATTAAGGTATTAATCAATGATGG
>CABSXY010000073.1 GCA_902481695.1 uncultured Haemophilus sp.
AATATCGCCGCTTATTTTTTAATGTGGAAAGATAAAGTCCGCGCGATTCGTCATGGCTGGCGAATTTCTGAAAATACTTTCTTTCTATTAAGTCTTCTTGGTGGGTTTATTGGTGTTTATTGCGGGATGAAACGCTTTCGTCATAAAACCAAACACTTCAGTTTTAAATTTGTCGTTGTATTCAGTGCCTTTATTTGGTTGATCTTAATGCCTTATTGGTATTTCTTTCTTGAATAACGTTGATCGCAGAATGACTTTCAGTAATAAAAAAGCCTAGAGAATATCTCTAGGCTTTTTAGTATGCGATTAGACTACTTAAAAATGAGGCGTCGATTTCGACTTTTCTTCACTTGTGAAAGTGTAATTAATCCCAACACAATGACATAGACAGCGAAAATAAATACCAACCATTGCACCATCGTGATGCCGAAAAGTGACCATTGGCTTTCATTACAGCTACCTGTTGGATTGAACACCGCAGGTAGCCATTTATGGAATGGTAACGTTTCTGGAAAGATTGGGATAAATTCACATTGTTTCCATGGCGCAGGGTTCATTTGTAAATCAAGGTGACGAATTGAGATTATTAATCCTTTGATTGCACTAAATAAACCCACAATAAGAGCAAGAATGCGGACAATAAGCGAACTAGGGGCTAAGGCGCCGATAAAACCAGCAATAAATAACCCTACCATAGCTAAACGTTCGTAAACACAAAGTACGCAAGGTTGTAAACCCATGCCGTATTGAAAGTAAAGTGCGGTCGATTCTAAGGCAAATGCGGAAAATGCCAAAAAGATCCACGCTGAACGTTTAAGGGATAATTGCTTAAAAAAGTCGAGCATTCTTTCTCCTTATGCTTCATTAAATTGGAAGAATTAAGCCAAGGTTTGCAAGCCAAATCGTCATTCCTGGTAGGATAAATTCGATTGCAAGGAAACCCACTAGCGTTAATACGATAGTGTAAGGCAATGCCATGTAGACCATTCTACCATAAGAAAGTTTAATTAACGGTGCAAGCGATGATGTTAATAAGAACAAGAATGCGGCTTGACCGTTTGGTGTAGCGACAGAAGGTAAGTTTGTACCTGTATTGATTGCTACCGCAAGTAATTCAAATTGGTGCGGTGCAATTGCGCCTGTCGCAAGGGCATGTTTCGCTTCATTAATATAAACTGTTGCTACGAATACGTTATCAGAAATCGCAGAAAGTAAACCATTGAAACAGTAGAATAATGCTAACTGTGTTTTCTCTTCAGAACTTAATACAAAGTGAATAATTGGCGCAAAGAGTTTTTGATCGATAATCACCGCAACGACAGAGAAAAATACGACTAATAATGCAGTGAAAGGTAAACTTTCTTTGAATGCTTTACCAATAGCATGTTCATCAGTTACACCAGTAAAGGTTGTTGCAAGGATAATCACACTTAAACCAATCATGCCTACAGCCGCTAAATGGAAGGCTAAACCTAAGATCAACCAAACCGCGATAACCGCTTGGACAGAAAGACGAATCTTATCTTGTTTAGACATTTTTTGTGCGTTTTCACGATCTAAATCCGCTAAGACTTGCCATACTTCTTCTGGTAGTTTTTCACCATAACCGAATAATTTAAATTTTTCGACTAAAATACAAGTGAGTAATCCACAGATAAAAACAGGAACGGTTACTGGCGCCATACGGAAGAAGAATTCAATGAAATTCCATTTTGCTTGTTCTGCAATGATTAGGTTTTGTGGCTCACCCACCATGGTCATTACACCACCGAGTGCGGTACCGACACCGGCATGCATCATTAAGCTACGTAAGAAAGAACGGAATTTTTCGAGAGTTTCGTGATTTTTAATTTTGTTATCATCGGAAATATCAACCGCATCTTGTAGTGTTTTGCCAGATGCGACTTTGTGATAAACCCCATAGAAACCCATTGCTACGCTGATAATTACTGCAACAACAGTAAGCGCATCTAAGAAAGCTGAAAGAAATGCAGCACTAAAACAGAATGCTAAAGAGAGAACTATTTTAGAACGGATACGAACTAATAATTTGGTGAAGACATAAAGCAAAAGTTGCTTCATAAAATAAATACCGGCGACCATGAAGATTAAAAGTAAAACGACTTCAAAGTTTGCTACGATCTCCGCTTTAACGTGTTCGGCATTCGTCATGCCAATGGCAATGGCTTCAAATGCTAATAAACCACCTGGTTGAAGAGGGTAGCATTTTAATGCCATAGCTAGCGTGAAAATAAACTCGGCAACGAGTAGCCAACCTGCAAGAAATGGACTAACAAAAAAGAATAAAATCGGGTTAATTACCAGGAAGGCAATAATGGTTAATTTATACCAATCTGGACTTGCGCCCAGAAAGTTTTTCATAAATGCTTGTGTGTAAGTCATATCGAACTCCGTTTTTTTATAGTCTTAACATTGTAATATATACAGCTTTAAAGGATAATAGACCAGTTAAAGATTTATTGAATAAATCACATTTTTTTGATCTTTTTAAGCTTTTTTATATTTATTTTATATTTATGCAAACAGATAATACCCTTTTACGGGCTCAAAGCCCAGCCGCGCTTGCCGAAGAATATATTGTTAGAAGTATTTGGGATGATGTATTTCCCGCGGGTACCAATCTTCCTTCTGAACGTGATTTAGCCGATAAAATCGGTGTGACACGCACCACATTACGTGAAGTATTACAGCGTTTAGCACGAGATGGATGGCTTACCATTCAACACGGCAAGCCGACAAAAGTCAATGATATTTGGGATACAGCCGGTCCAAGCATTATTGAAACCTTAATTACCTTAGATCGTCAAAGTGCGCCATTAATCATTGAAAATATGCTTTCGTTGCGTAGTCGTATGTCTGAATCTTATATTTATGAAGCTGTCAAAAATTCACCTAAAGCTTCAGTTGCTTTGTTTAAAGGGTTGGATTCATTAGAAAATACAGCAGAGAGCTATATGGAATTCGATTATGCCTTATTCCGCCAATTTACAGTCATGGCGAATAAACCTTTCTATCGTTTGATTTTTAATAGTTTACGTGGGGTTTATCATAAAATTGGCTTATTGTTTTTCAGCGAAGAAAAACATCGCCAAGTCACGCATGATTTCTATGTTGAATTGCGCGATATTTGTGAAAGTGGCCAATCCGATTTAGTGGTAGGTTGTATTCGTAAACACAAGCAAGTGACTTCTGCTTACTGGCGAACTATTTTAGAAAGTTTGCCAAAAGATTTAGAAACAGAATAATATGAAAAGTGCGGTTGAAAATGACCGCACTTTTTCCTTATATCAAAGACTCAATATTATGCGTATTCCAAGAATTTACCATCCAGAATCCCTTAAAAATCAATCTACTTGCCAACTTTCAGAGGATGCGGCTAATCACGTAGGACGTGTACTTCGTATGACTGAAGGTGAGCAAATTGAATTATTTGATGGAAGTAATCATATTTATCCAGCAAAAATTATTGAAGCGAGCAAAAAAGCCGTTAAAGTGGACATTCTTGGCTGTGAATTAAGTGATAAAGAGTCGAATCTATTTATTCACTTAGGTCAAGTTATTTCACGTGGTGATCGAATGGAGTTTACCATTCAGAAATCCGTAGAGTTGGGCGTGAGTATGATTACACCATTATGGTCAGAACGCTGTGGCGTGAAGCTAGACGGCGAACGCATGGATAAGAAAATTCAACAATGGCAAAAAATTGCCATTGCCGCTTGTGAACAATGTGGCCGTAATGTTGTGCCGGAAATCCGTCCATTAATGAAATTGCAAGATTGGTGTGCAGAAAATGATGGTGCACTGAAATTGAATTTACATCCAAGAGCCCAATATTCAATTAAAACCTTACCTTCAATTCCGAAAGAAGGGGTTCGTTTACTTATTGGTTCAGAAGGTGGCTTATCACCTCAAGAAATCGCACAAACTGAACAGCAAGGATTTACTGAAATTTTATTAGGAAAGCGAGTATTACGCACAGAAACCGCCTCTTTGGCGGCAATTAGTGCGTTACAAATTTGTTTTGGAGATTTGGGATAATGATGGATTTACAAGGGCAATTTTTAATTGCGATGCCACAGTTGGAGGATTATTTCCAAAATACTGTGGTGTATATGTGTGAGCATAATGAGCAAGGTTCGATGGGCTTAGTGATTAATCAACCCACTGATTTAAGCATTGCAGAGCTATATTCAAAAATGAATTTTATGATGAAAAATGACCGCACTTTTAGCAATGAACTTGTACTTGCGGGTGGACCTGTACATTCCGAGCGTGGTTTTATTTTGCATAAGAAAACAGCGAAAGAATTTGAACATAGTTATAAAATTACTGATGAGATGTATCTCACCACGTCAGCAGATATTGTGGAAACCTTTGGTTCAGCGGATGCGCCTGAGAAATATCTGGTTGCACTCGGTTGTGCCAGTTGGATAGCAGGTCAGCTTGAACAAGAGATTGCAGATAATGCGTGGCTGGTCGCGCCAGCGTCAGACACCATTTTGTTTGAAACGATTTATGAAGATCGTTATCCTGCCGCGAATCAATTATTAGGGATTAATCCTCATAATTTTGTCTTTTCACAAGTAGGGCATAGTTAATGGGCATCACGGCAATTGCGTTTGATTTTGGCACAAAAAGCATTGGTTGTGCGGTCGGGCAAAGTATCACAGGTACGGCACAAGCATTACCTGCATTTAAAGCGCAAGATGGGATTCCCAATTGGGATGCTATTGAAAAATGCTTAAAAGACTGGAAACCTGATGTTATTGTGGTGGGACTGCCTTTAAATATGGATGGTACTGAGCAAGATTTAACACTTCGTGCGAAAAAATTTGCCAATCGCTTAAATGGTCGTTTCGGTATTAAAGTAGAACTGCAAGATGAGCGTTTAACAACGGTTTCTGCTCGAGATGAAATTTTCCAGCGTGGCGGTTATCGCGCTCTCAATAAAGGTAAAGTCGATGGGATTTCTGCTTGCCTAATTTTAGAAAGTTGGTTCGAAAACTATTCAGAATAAGCCAAAAATAAACCGCACTTTAAGGTGCGGTTTGTTGTATTGATAGGTTTATTTTTTTATCCAAATCAGACTCGCCATTCGGCCTGTTTTGTCATCTCGACGATAGGAAAAGAAGCTCTCTTTTTCATTGAATGTGCAATGCTCCCCACCGTAAATTTGGGTAATACCTAATTTGTTGAGGCGTTGTGTGGCGATTTGATAAAGATTGCCGAGGTATTTTCCTACTTCATTCGGAACTGGTCGAAAAGCCGTTTCTGCAATTGGGTCAAACGCCATAAATTGCTCAATCACTTCTTTGCCAACTTGGAATGCATTAGGGCCGATAGCAGGCCCAAACCACGCAATAATCTCTTCGGGGGCTGATTGGAAACATTTCACTGTTTCTTCTAATACACCATCACAGAGTCCACGCCAGCCCGCATGTGCTGCAGCCACTTCAGTGCCTTGTTTATTGGTGAATAAAACTGGCAAGCAATCAGCCGTCATGACCAAACATACTTGGTTAGGTTGATTGGTGTAAACCGCATCAGCCTCTAAATTATTGCCCTCATAAGGCACTGTGATTACACGAGTACTGTGTGTTTGAGTTAAAAACAACGGGAAATGTGGCAGATTAAATTTTTCGACCAATAAAGTGCGGTTAGTTTTGACCGCACTTTTATTGTCTTCGACATGATCGCCTAAATTGAAACTATCGAAAGGCGGCAGGCTTACACCACCTTCTCTTGTGGTTGTAAAAGCTTGGATATGTGGTGGAACAGTCCAGTTTGGAACAATGGTTTTCATCTTAATAATCCAATTCGTCTTTGTGTTCGAGGTAATCCGCTTTTAAGGCATGAAGTAATTCGACAAAGTCATCTGGCAACGGGGCATACCATTCCATCATTTCACCTGTGATGGGATGAGCTAAACGCAACATAACCGCATGTAAGGCTTGGCGTTTAAAATTGCGTAGTACTTCAGTGAAGGCTTCGCTGGCATTTTTAGGTGGATGAGGACGACCACCGTAAGTTTGATCACCTAATAATGGATGTGCAATATGCGCCATGTGCACACGAATTTGGTGAGTACGACCCGTTTCTAAACGTAAGCGTAAGCGGGTGTAATTACGGAAATTCTCCATAATGCGATAGTGCGTAACCGCCGGTTTACCCATTGGGTGAACCGCCATCAATGTGCGTTTTGTCGGGTGGCGAGCCATTGGCTGATCTACTGTGCCACCTTTGGTCATAATGCCACTCGCAATGGCTTCGTATTCACGAGTGATTTTACGTTTTTGTAAGTCACGCACGAGTTTGGTTTGTGCAGGAATTGTTTTAGCAACAACCATAAGACCCGTTGTGTCTTTATCTAAACGATGCACAATCCCTGCACGTGGTACTTCGGCAATAGGTGGATAGTGATAGAGTAGCGCGTTAAGTACCGTGCCATTTGGATTGCCCGCACCGGGGTGAACCACAAGATCTTTAGGTTTGTTAATCACGATAATATCGTCATCTTCATAAACGATATTGAGCGGAATATTTTGTGGCTCAAAACGGTTTTCATCTTCCACTTCTACCGAAATTTCAATTTGCTCTCCGCCATAAATTTTTGCTCGTGGAATATCGGCAATTTCGCCGTTCATTTTTACCTGTTTTGCTTCAATCCAGGTTTTTAAACGCGAACGGGAATATTCTGGGAACAACTCTGCGAGGGTTTGGTCTAAACGCAGTCCCATTTGTTCGGGCTGAACTTCAGCCGTTAAGATCATTTGTGGCATAAAAAATCCATCTAAAAATTTAAAAAGTTGGCTTATTGTGTAATGTTCTATACAATATTCGTTAATTGTAACTTATTTATTGATTTTCGTAAAAATTAAGGAAAAAAGAATGCGTAAAATAAAATCTCTCGTGCTTATTGCACTTACCTCATTCGCTATTGCAGCTTGTAGCAGTGGTAATAAAGAAGTGGAGCAAGCTTCTGTTGATGAGCTTTATGCAAAAGGTGCGGCTGCATTACAAGAAGGAAGCTATTCTGACTCGATTCGTTATTTAAAAGCAGCGACAGAGCGTTTCCCTGGTAGTACTTACCAAGAACAAGCAATGCTTGATTTAATTTATGCAAACTATAAAACACAAGATTACACAGCAACGTTGGTTACTGTAGATAACTTCTTACAGCAATTCCCACAAAGTCCAAACCGTGACTATGCAGTGTATATGGCGGGTTTAACAAACTTAGCAACGGCCGATAACATGATTCAAGATTTCTTTGGTATCGATCGTGCAACGCGTGAAACAACTTCAATGAAAACGGCGTTTTCAAACTTCCAAAGCTTAGTGCGTGCGTTCCCAAATAGCCCATATTCACAAGATGCAGTAGCACGTATGGCATACATCAAAGATTCATTAGCTCGTCATGAATTAGAAATTGCGAAATTCTATGCAAAACGTGATGCATGGGTAGCGGTATCAAACCGTGTAGTGGGTATGTTACAACAATATCCAGATGCTAAAGCGACTTACGAAGGCTTATTCTTAATGAAAGAAGCCTATGAAAAAATGGGTTTACAACAATTAGCAAGTCAAACTCAACAAGTCATCGATGCGAATAAAGATAAACAATTTGCGGACGTGAAAAAACCGGAAGAGTCTGATTTAATTCAACCGGTTAAAAAATAATCCCGTCCCTTGTGGGACGAGCTTGAATAAGCAAAATTATTCAAATAAAGGCTAGTCAAACTAATCAAATTGAGCTAGTATAAATTTAAAAGATTTCCTGGGGTGTTCGTGGATGGGTTATGTCCCTGAGCCGATACTTAGAACTTTATAAATCGGTTTCCCGCCATTGGTGTGTAGGCTTGACCTTTGACTTTGTCATTGGACTAAAGAAACCTAAAAATGGCCTTACCGGTTTCCTTGGACCGTCGGGTTCAAGGACTACTACTCGTAGCGGCACTCTGGGACCTTTTTCTTAAATCCATTCTTTCCAATCGAATGAAATCAACACAGCAAACGCTTCGCAATCAACTCCGTCAACAAATTCGTAAAACACGAGCAAATTTGACCGCTCTTCAGCAGCAACAGGCAGAAGATTCTATCACTCAACAAGCACTTGCGTTAATTGAAGAACGAAATGCTCAGCATATTGCTTTGTATCTTTCCTTTGATGGAGAAATCTCCACGGATAAACTCATCAAAATCCTTTGGGCGCAAGGTAAACAGGTTTATTTGCCGGTATTACACCCTTTCAATCCGAATCATCTTTTGTTTTTACGTTATTTGCCAGATACCCCGATGCTGAAAAATAAATTTGGCATTTGGGAACCTAAACTCAATGTGCAAAATGTCTTGCCTTTGGATGAATTAGATATTCTTTTTACGCCACTCGTCGCGTTTGATAAACAAGGAAACCGTCTAGGCATGGGCGGTGGTTTTTATGATCGCACCTTACAAAATTGGCAAAATTCTTCTTTTATTCCTGTGGGATTAGCCCATCAATGTCAGCAAGTCGAACAGCTTCCAACAGAAGCGTGGGACGTGCCACTTCATCAAATCTTAGTTGCTTAAACCTATCAAGA
>CABSXY010000074.1 GCA_902481695.1 uncultured Haemophilus sp.
TCATCAAACACATTACTAATTTAAATATATTTATCAAATAACTACCAATGGTTCGGTATAGTGTTGCCTTAGATTTAAAAACAAAGTGCGGTCAAAATTGACCGCACTTTTTTATCTTTCGATAATCGACTTATTTAATCACGCCACATGCCATACGTGGGCCGCCACCGCCAAGTGGAGCTGGATGATCTGAGTGGTTGTCACCACCAGCGTGAATCATAATAGAGTGACCACGAACTTCATCTAATTTTTTAAGACGTGGCGCTAAAACAGGGTTAGTTGCTGTACCATCATGTAATACAGTTAAAGCCGGTAAGTCACCTAAATGAGCATCATCTTGCCATGGGTAACCGTGTTGTTTTGCACCTTTAGGATCCCAGTGACCGCCAGCCGCTAAACCTGCTGTTAATTTACCGTCTTTTTCTTTTGGATCACAGCTTGGATTTTCATGAATGTGGAAACCATGTAAACCTTCAGCTAAACCTTGTAGATTTGGTGTAAACACTAAACCATAATTTGATTCAGTAATGGTTACAGTCCCTACATCTTTGTTACCATTTGCAGGATCTAATTGTTGTACTTTTACTTCGATTGAAGGACCTGCTGGTTTTGCCATATGGTCATGTGCATTTGCCACGCCAGCAGTACAAATTCCGCTGATTGCTAATGCTAAGAGAGTTTTCATTTTCATCATAAGCTCCTTTACTTTAGAAAGACTCAAATTAATTCTACCTAAATACCAATAAAAAAATAGTGGTTTATATTAAGAATTTAACAATTAAATTAATTTAATTTTTCTATCAATCAAACCTATCCGCCAATAAAAACTGCAAGACTGCATCCATTCTTAAATGCGGGATGCTTTCACCCTGTTGTAAAACTTGAGGTTCAAAGGAATCAAAATCAAAAGATTGTTTTGACCAGAACTCTGCATTAGGTAGTTTACTTGGAACAGAACCTGGATAAAGCGTAATCAGTTGTTTATCTAAAGAACGCACACCTTGAATGGCTTTGATTTGTTTACCGTTTTGATTAACTAAAACCTGTTTCGTCGCTCGAATCGCAGCAATGGCTGTGTATTCTGTATCAATTCCTTCAAATTCAACATGACGACCGCCCTCTTGCACCAATTGACGCATAAGGCTAATTAAGTTTTGAATTTGATCTGTCGTGATATGATCAGCTTTTGTTGCCACAAACATGAGCTTATCAATATTTGGGGAAAACAAACGATTAAGTAAATTGCGTTTCCCATAATGGAAATTTTTGAAAAGCTGATTAAGCCCTGTTTGCATATCGATAAAGGCTTGTTGACTGTGATTCAGTGGCGTTAAGCAATCCGCTAAAATCACTTGGCGATCAAAAGTAGAAAAATAATTTTCATAAAAGCCTTTCACCACCTTATTACGATAATAATCATATCGCTTATTTAACACCGCAAAATAGCTATTAGAGTTCGCCTCTCTTTTCAGTTTTTGCCATTGTTCTTCCGACAAATGCAATAACGGGAAAAATTGTAATACAGGTGCACCTTCTAATTCCCCAGGCAAGACAAATCGGCCAGGTTGAATAAATTGCATTCCTTCTGCTTTGCAGGCAAGCAAATAATCGGTATAAGATTTTGCAATCTGCGCTAAAACATCTTCATTGACGACCGCACTTAGGTCGAGTTTTTTCAATTTATCCAACCAATCTTGCGCAAACTGTTGACGAATACCCGATGTAATTTTGGCTTGTTCAAGTGACCATTGTTGAAAATCTAGATTCAGCAGAGGTAAATCCAATAGCCATTCACCAGGATAATCAAAAATATCCAAATATAATGTGCCACGTTCTTTAAAATGGCGAAGTAAGCCCGATTGGCGTTCAAAACGAATAGCAAGGCGTGTTTCACTCACGCCTCGAGTAGATTGGCACCATTGTGGAGGATTATTCATTAAATCATTGAGATTGGCTTCATAATCAAAACGTGGAATACTTAAATCCTGCTGAGGAACACGTTTTACCGCTAAAATAGATTGATTTCGAGCAGCCTCAAATAAAGGAAGATGTGCATTTCCCTCTTGATTAATATGTAACAATTGATTAATCAAACTCGTAATAAAGGCTGTTTTACCGCTTCGACTTAGCCCTGTCACAGCTAAACGTAAAGTGCGGTCAAATCCACGATTGATTAGTTGATTAATTTCCCGATTAATTGACTTAAACATATCCTAAAAATCCAATAACTAGCCATTTTTGCCAAGATATTTTACAATTCACCCAATTTATCACAAAACAGTCTTTAATAATAAAGCTATGTTACGTCGAAATGTCACTTTTTGTTTTTTATTGTGTGGGTTGAGCCAAATGAATCTGGCACAAGCCGCCCCACGCATACCTGAAATGCTGACAGAAAACGGCTTAACATACTGCACAAATGCATCGGGTTTTTCCTTTAACCCTCAAACTGCCGACGCTGGCACCAGTATGAACGTGGTGACGGAGCAAATTTATAACAAACTGTTTGATATTAAAGATCATAGTGCAGCACTCGTTCCTGTGTTAGCCCAATCTTATTCTATTTCATCTGATGGAAAACAAATTCTCATTAACCTTCGTAAAGGGGTGAAATTTCATCACACTCCTTGGTTTACGCCTACGCGTGACTTTAATGCAGAAGATGTGGTCTTTTCGATTAATCGTGTTTTAGGACACGATACTTACCTGCCTACACTCTCAGATGATGTGGTCACCTACAAAAATCCACAATATAGAATCTTCCATGAGCAGGCTAAGAAGGTTCACTTTCCGTATTTTGAAAGTATTAAATTAAACCAAAAAATTAAAAGCATCACAGCAACGAACCCTTATCAGGTCAAAATTGATCTATTTGAACCCGATGCGTCAATTCTGTCGCATCTTGCCAGTCAATACTCTATTATTTTCTCACAAGAATATGCGTATCAATTAAGTGCGGATGATAACCTCACCCAATTGGATACGCATCCTGTTGGCACTGGCCCTTATCAAGTAAAAGATTACGTGTATAACCAATATGTTCGCTTGGTTCGCAATGAGGATTATTGGAAAAAAGAAGCCAAAATTAAAAATATCATTGTGGATCTTTCAGCGGATCGCACGGGACGTTTAATTAAATTCTTTAACAATGAATGCCAAATCGCCTCTTATCCTGAAGTTAGCCAACTCGGCTTGTTAAGTGAAAAGGACGACCGTTATTATCTACAATCTACGGATGGAATGAACTTGGCCTATTTGGCTTTTAATTTCCAAAAACCATTAATGCAGGATAAAACCATTCGCCAAGCCATTTCGCAAAGCTTGAATCGTTTTAGAATTGTGCGAAATATTTACCACAACACAGCAACGGTGGCGAATAACATTATCCCTGAGATTTCTTGGGCTTCGGCAATTAATACGCCTGATTTTCCTTATGATTATCAGCCTGCAGAAGCAGAAAAAACATTACGCGATAAAAAACTCTCGTTGAATATGTGGGTGATGAATGAAGAGCAAGTGTATAACCCTGCTCCCATTAAAATGGCGGAGCTCATCAAATGGGATTTAGCCAAAGCGGGCGTGGATGTTAAAGTACGGTCAGTCACACGTACATATTTAATCGAACAATTACGTAAAGGCACAGAAGATTACGATTTAATCTTAACGGGTTGGCTTGCTGGAAACCTTGATCCTGACGGTTTTATGCGTCCAATTTTAAGTTGTGATACACAAAATGAAATCACAAATTTATCAAATTGGTGTAATCCTGAATTTGATAAGATGATGAATCGTGCACTGGCGACCAATCATTTATATGAGCGCTCTAAAGCATATAACCATGCGCAAGATCTTATTTTAAATGAGTTGCCGATTGTGCCGATTGCAAACGTCAAGCGACTTTTGGTCGCTCGCGGCAATGTCAAAGGAATTGAAATGACCCCATTTGGTAGCATCAATTTTTCTACCTTGTATTTCATGAAAAATAAGGAGAAAAAATAATGCTCTTTTCAGCAATTCGTTACGTCATTTGGGTAAGCATTTTATTATTGATTTTATCCGTATTAAGTTTTGTGATTTTAATGCGAGATCCGCTCAATGCCGATCTTGTCACAAATAACATTTATAGTGCTTATTATCATTACCTTACATCATTGTTACAGGGCGATTTAGGAATTACCTATAACGGCGGAGAATCGTTAAAAGATTTAATTTTTACTGTATTACCACCTACATTAGAGCTCTGTTTTACCGCACTTTTATTGGCTTGCATCTTAGGTATTCCTCTCGGCGTATTAAGTGCGGTCTATAATCAGCGTCCTTGTGCACGCGCATTGCAAAGTATCTCTAATGTTGGTTTGTCTATTCCTATTTTCTGGTTTGCCCCGATTTTGCTCTATGTGGCAGCGATTCAAAGCTGGGAGATTGCAGCCATCGGGCAGTATAATTTACTCTATGAAATCAAACCTATCACAGGCTTCCCTACCATTGACATGTGGTTTGTTGATGTCCCTTACCGAACCAAAATCGTACAAAACGTTTTACAGCATTTAGCCTTACCGACATTAGTGCTTTGTATTCTGCCGACAATGGAATTTATCCGCATCATTCAGCAACGAGCTGATTATTTACTTCAACAAGAATATGCCAAAGCTGCTGTAACACGTGGATGGTCGAAATGGACGATTTTAAAACGTTACGTTTTTCGTAATACATTTCCATTATTGATTCCACAGCTTACTCGCGTATTTACCTTAGTATTAACACAATGTATGTTGGTAGAAAACGTTTTAGGTTGGCCAGGAATCGGGCGTTGGCTGATTGATGCCGTAACCCAACAAGATTACAACAGTATTTCGGCTGGTGTCGTAGTGATCGGTGTTTGCATCATCATTATTGATACCTTAGCCAAGTCGCTGATGTTTATGTTAGATCCATTTAATAAGAAGGGCTGGTATGCAAGATAGAGAACCTGATGAATTTCGTGAAAGCACCTCCTTCTTTCAAATTTGGTTGCTTTTCCGCCAAAATCGTGTGGCATTATTTAGTTTCTATTTATTTTTTATCCTGATTTTGGTCGCTATTTTCCCGAAACTCATCATGCCTTATAGCGAAAGCATGGAGTTTGTGGGAGAAGAATTGATGCCGCCATCTTGGGTAGAAAAAGGTCGTATCGCCTTTTTCTTTGGCACGGACGATCTTGGCCGTGATGTACTCAGTCGATTAATAATGGGGACACAATACACTCTTGGTTCATCCCTTTTGGTGGTTATCGCTGTGGCAATTATTGGGGGCGCACTAGGTATTCTTGCGGGTATGTCTGACGGGATTAAAGCGCGTTTTTTAGGTCATTTTTTTGATGCGTTTTTATCTATCCCCATTTTGCTGATTGCCATTATCATTTCTACATTAATGGAACCGAGCTTAATGAATGCCATGTTTGCCACTCTGTTGGCTATTTTGCCGTATTTTGTACATGCCATTTATCAAGCAATTCAGCAAGAGCTAAAGAAAGACTACGTCCTCTTGCTGAAATTAGATGGTATTTCAAATTGGGAATTATTAAAAACTACAATCTTGCCGAATATTAGTGTCGTCTATACACAAGAAATTTCTCGAGCATTTGTGGTCGCTATTTTAGATATTACGGCTCTCAGCTTTATTTCTCTAGGTGCACAACGTCCAATGCCAGAATGGGGCGCAATGATTAAAGATTCGTTAGAGCTGATTTATCTTGCCCCTTGGACAGTTTTATTACCGGGCTTTGCTATTATTTTCACCATTTTATTAAGCATTATTTTTACTAACGGATTGTGTAAAGCAATCAATAAATATTACGAGTAACCCATGGCGCTGTTAGATATTCGCAATCTTAATATTGAAATTCAAACACCAAACGGTCGCATGAAAATTGTGGACGGCGTCAATCTTTCGCTTAATGAAGGGGAAATTCTAGGGCTCGTCGGTGAATCAGGTTCAGGTAAAAGTTTAATCGCTAAAGTAATCAGTAATTCCATTAAAGATAACTGGATTGTCACCGCTGACCGTTTTCGTTTTAATGATGTTGAATTGCTTAAACTGACGCCGAATCAACGTCGAAAAATCGTTGGAAAAGAAATTTCAATGATTTTCCAAGATCCATTAAGCTGCCTTGATCCAAGTCGAAAAATTGGTAAACAGCTTATCCAAAGTATTCCAAACTGGACCTTTAAAGGCCGTTGGTGGCAGTGGTTTGGTTGGAAAAAACGTCGCGCAATTGAATTACTACACCGTGTGGGTATCAAAGATCACCAAGATATTATGGCGAGTTATCCTAATGAGCTTACTGAAGGTGAAGGCCAAAAAGTGATGATTGCCGTAGCAGTGGCTAATCAACCTCGTCTATTAATTGCGGACGAACCCACGAATTCTTTGGAATCTATTACGGCCTTGCAAATTTTCCGTTTGCTTTCGAGCATGAATCAAAACCAAGGCACAACAATTTTATTAGCCAGTAACGATCTTAAAAGTATCAGCGAATGGTGTGATAGTATTTCCGTCCTTTATTGTGGGCAAAATACAGAGTCTGGGCCAACCGACCAAATATTAGAAATGCCTCACCATCCTTATACACAGGCATTACTTTACTCTGTGCCGGATTTTAGTCGTCCTTTAAATTTTAAAAGCAAATTAGGGACACTAGAAGGTACAGTGCCGATTTTGGAGCAAATGCCTATTGGTTGTCGTTTAGGGCCTCGATGCCCTTTTGCGCAACGGGAATGCATTCAAAAGCCAAGCCGATATCGTATTAAACAGCATGAGTTTTCCTGCCATCATCCGATTAATCTTCGAGAACGGCAGTTTAAAGATAAAATTGAAACTTCACCGCTTACGCTCAATACCGACTCAAAAGGAAACGAATAATGCCATTATTACAAGTGGAAAATCTCAGTAAAACCTTTGATGAACCCACCAAACTTTTGGGCTCAGAGCAATTTTATGCGGTAAAAGACGTCAGTTTTACACTTAACCGTAAAGAAACCCTTGCGATTATTGGTAAAAATGGTTCGGGTAAATCAACATTAGTGAAAATGATTGCGGGAATTACCCCTCCCACATCAGGGAAAATCTTATTTAATGGCTTACCATTACAATTTGAAGATTTTCACTATCGTGCACAGCATATTCGAATGGTTTTCCAAGATGCAAATTCAGCGTTTAACCCTCGCTTAAATATTGGGCAAGCCTTAGATGCACCACTACGATTAATTACCGATTGGGATGAAGAAACGCGTAATGAAAAAATCTTTGAAACGCTTTCATTAGTCGGACTTTATCCTGATTATACGAATCTTAAAATCAAGCATTTATCTGTCAGTCAAAAACAACGGATCGCCTTGGCTCGTGCACTGATTCTTCAACCCGAGATCATTATTATTGATGATGCATTGAGTACATTAGATGCCTCTGTGCGTATTCAATTGCTTAATCTGATTTTAGATTTACAAGAACATTTAGGCATTTCCTATATTTATATTGGACAAAATTTAGGCATTATCAAACATATTGCAGATCAAGTTTTGGTGATGGATGATGGTGAAATTATCGAATCTGGTACACCAAGAGAGATCTTTTCTAATCCTCAAAATAATATTACTCGCCTGCTTGTAGAAAGCCATTTTGGTCAATTACTTGATGAAAATGCTTGGCAAACAACGACTTCCTAATTCTCTTTAAAATAAGTTAGGCATAGACATCTCAAAAAAACGTCTTTAAAATTGACCGCTCTTTTCACTCTTTTTAACAAAACAGGAAAGCAATTATGCAAGCGTTATTAAAACTCACTAACTTTATGAGCAAAACTTTCGCATTATGGGCGATTGTTTTTGCTCTTCTCGCCTTTCTCTTCCCTGAGCAATTCAAAATTTTTGTACCATGCATTCCTTACCTTTTAGGTTTGGTGATGTTTGGTATGGGAATTACCTTAACTTTTGCTGATTTCACTGAAGTGGCTAAACACCCTAAATCAGTATTCATTGGTGTAGCAGGGCAATTTATTATTATGCCGGCTATTGCCTTTGGATTAGCAAAAGCCTTTGATTTACCGGCTGATTTAGCGGTTGGAGTGATTCTTGTGGGGGCTTGCCCGGGTGGTACTTCATCAAACGTAATGACTTACTTAGCAAAAGGTAACACCGCGCTTTCTGTCGCTTGTACGACAATCTCAACCTTACTTTCGCCAATATTAACGCCTGCTATTTTCTATGTATTAGCAAGCCAATGGTTAGATATTAATGCGGGCGCGATGTTTATGTCTGTATTACAAATGGTATTATTCCCAATTTTCTTAGGTTTAGTTGTTCGTGCACTCTTCAAAAAACAGGTGGAACAAGCAAGCCAAACTATGCCATTAGTGTCTGTTATTTCTATTGTATTAATCCTTGCAGCCGTCGTAGCAGTAAGTAAAGATAAGATCGTAGAATCTGGCCTATTAATTTTCAGCGTAGTGGTTTTACATAACTGCTTAGGCTATTTAATTGGTTACTTTGCAGCAAAATTATTTAAACTTAATACTGCAGATAGTAAAGCAGTAGCAATTGAAGT
>CABSXY010000075.1 GCA_902481695.1 uncultured Haemophilus sp.
GGAAATTGATTATGTAACAGAAGAGCTCGGTGCTCAACTGACTTTAAAAGCGCCTAACGCAAAAATGCGTAAAGTTGCAGATGATGCGCCTTTAATTGAGCGCGTAGAGTATGTGATTCAAACACAAATCAACCCACAATTAGCCAGCCATGGCGGTAAAATCACGTTAATTGAAATTACTGATGATGGTTATGCTGTTCTACAATTTGGTGGTGGCTGTAACGGTTGTTCAATGGTTGATGTCACCTTAAAAGATGGTGTAGAGAAACAATTGGTCGCACTTTTCCCAAATGAACTAAAAGGCGCACGAGACGTAACAGAACACCAACGTGGTGAACATTCTTACTATTAAAAATAGAAGATATAGAAAATAAAGAAGGGCGAATAATTCGCCCTTTTATTTTTTAAGCAGTAGATAATTTTTGCAGTAAGCGATCCATGGCTCGATATCCGAGCGCTTCAGCCAAATGGGGTTGTTGTATCTCTTTTTCTCCATTTAAATCAGCAATCGTGCGTGAGACTTTTAAGATGCGGTGATAAGCTCTCACAGATAGCCCGAGCTTATTCAGTGCATTTTCAAGGAATAATGCGTCTTTATCTTGTAATTTACAGTCTCGTTCAATTTCTTTGCTTGAAAGATACGCATTGATTTTACCGGCTCGAGCAAGCTGAATTTCCCTTACTTTTAAGACTTTTTCTCGTACTTCTTGACTTGTCTCACCTCTATCCCCTGTATTCTGTAAGCTACCTTGTGGCAGAAGGGGTACTTCAATGGATAAATCAAAACGATCTAAAAACGGCCCCGAAAGGCGATTTAAATAACGCATCACTTGTTGTGGCGAGGTGCGGTTATGTGTTCCAGTGTAATGCCCCGTTGGACTTGGATTCATCGCGGCAACGAGTTGAAAGCGAGCGGGGAACTGGATTTTCGCATTGGCACGCGAAATAATAATTTCTCCACTTTCTAATGGCTGACGAAGTGCATCAAGCACTTTACGCTCAAACTCAGGCAATTCATCAAGAAAAAGTACGCCGTTATGTGCGAGCGATATTTCGCCTGGTTTTGGAATGGTTCCTCCGCCCACTAAGGCTGGTAATGAGGCACTATGATGTGGTGCTCGGAATGGTCGTTGTTTCCAGTTATGAAAATTTAATTCATTTTGTACTAAACTCGTAACCGAAGCGGTTTCAATGGCTTCTAAATCGGTCATTTCAGGGAGCAATGCAGTGAGACGACTTGCCAACATGGTTTTACCTGTACCAGGAGGTCCTAAAAAGAGCAGATTATGCTGACCTGCAGCCGCAATTGTTAGTGCTCGTTTAGCATGTTGCTGACCAATAATATCGGTCAAATCCAAGTGATTTTTAGCTGAAAATCCGACCGCACTTTCTTGTGCGAGTAATGAGGCCAAAGGTAATTTTTCTTGATTATTTAAGAATTGCACGACTTCCAAAAGATTTTTAGCGAAATAAGTCTCTTGTTCTGAAACAAGCGAAGCTTCATTGGCATTTTGATAAGCGATAATGGGGGCTCGTTTCGCTTTTTGTGCCGCTAAAATAGCAGGAATAACACCGTGTGCGCCACGTAATTCTCCCGTCAATGCGAGTTCACCAACGAATTCAAATTGTTTTAAACGGCTACCGTCGAGTTGATCCGATGCAGCTAAAATACCGATTGCAATAGGTAAATCAAATCTCCCTCCTTCTTTGGGTAAATCAGCTGGTGCAAGGTTGACGGTGATGCGTTTAGCAGGATATTTGAACTGGGCATTCATTAACGCACTTCTGACACGATCTTGCGCTTCTTTTACGGTTTTTTCGGGTAGACCAACTAAGGTAAATCCAGGCTTTCCGTTACTTAAGTGTACTTCAATGGTAACAAGAGGAGCTTGTACGCCCATTGAGGCACGGCTATAAACAATGGCAAGAGACATTCAGATTCCTTAAAGTGCGGTCAAAAATAATTAGATTTTCGCACTATAAAAAAAGCACAGAATGAAATCATGCATCCTGTACTTTTTTTGCGATCTTGATCGCAGGAATTACTTTTTCTTGATAAAAAACTACGAGAAAAGTGGCGCAAACCAACTATCTAACTTGGCAGCCAATTTATCAATGCCAATTTTATTTTGTGCGGAAAAGGCTTCGACTTGAATATCACCTTGGAAGGGTAAAATGGCTTCACGTACCATTTTGACTTGTTTGCTACGTGCACTTTGGCTGAGTTTATCCGCTTTAGTTAAAAGTAACATGATCGGTAAATCAGCAGAAACTGCCCATTCGATCATTTGTTGATCGAGATCTTTTAACGGATGACGAATATCCATCAGAACAACAAGCCCGCCTAAACATTCCCGTTTTTGCAAATATTCCCCGAGGGATTTTTGCCACTCGATTTTCATTTTCTCAGGAACGGCAGCATAGCCATAGCCAGGTAAATCCACTAGTTTACAATTCGGCTCCACCTCAAAAAGATTGATGAGCTGTGTTCGACCTGGTGTTTTAGAGGTTCGAGCTAAGCTTTTCTGATTGGTTAATGCATTAAGCGCGGTTGATTTACCTGCATTTGAGCGTCCAGCAAAAGCAATTTCAATTCCTGTATCTTCTGGAATGGAGCGAATATTTGGAGCACTCGTGAGAAAATGCGTTTTATGATAATTCAGTTTAATTTCAGACATAATAGTTCCTTTCATCAATTGACCCTAGCATATCACAAATAGAAAAATTGCTGAAATTATGAGAGAATGAGAGCTTTGCATGATTTAAAGCCTCTTTAATTATATTAATAACTATGGAATCTCAAGAGAATCAATATCGCTGGCCAAAAGCGGAAGCCATTTATCCCGATAGGCCAGGGCGTTCTTATGCGCTTAAGCGCCTACGTTATCGTCTTCGTTCTTTTTTACATCGAGGATCAATTGCTCATTTTGAGCAATTTATTAATCAGCATCCTTTTCTTGTCACATTATTAAATGAACATGCGGATTATAGCTATCCATTAGTTTATCGTTTTTTAGATAAACGTTTTAATAGCAAACAGCGTTTCGAAGCTATTTGTGACAATCTACTTTTTTTACCTGAAAAATTGACCGCACTTTCAGCATCTATTTATAAAACGCCATTAAGTTTTGGTGAAGTGATTCCTGATTTTGAAATGACATTGTCGATGACCACACACCAACCGATGGAAGGCTATTGGGTATTGGAATTATGGCATAAACCACGTAATGAATTAGTGTATTTGCTTACTTTTGCCAAACTTGATGAGGCATTACTTATTTCTGTGGTGCAGGGACCCAATTTTGAAGGTTCCAAAGAGATGGTGAAGCAACTCACAAAAACTTGTCATGGTTTACGCCCTGCTTATTTGATGGTGGAAACAATGAAAGCATTGACGAAAGCATTAGGTTTCAAAACATTATTAGGTATTCCACAAAAATATCAAAATAAATCGCGTTTTATTCAAAGTTCACATTATGTTGTAGATTATGATGCGATTTTTGCTGAATCAGGTGGACAGTTGAAAGACTATTGGGAATTACCTTTAGAGAGCGATAGAAATCTTGATGAGGTACCGAGTAAGAAACGTTCTATGTATCGCAAACGCTATGCAATGCTAGATGATTTGGCTAAAGTAATTGAAGAAAAATTAGAATTGTAAAAGTAAAAAGTGCGGTGAATTTTAACCGCACTTTTTGTTTTATAAGACTTTCAAACAAGCCACAAAATGGCTGTTGTTTTGGCTGGTGAAAGGTGGTTTTTGTTTCGCACAATTTTCATCAGCTTTCAGGCAGCGGGTACGGAACACGCAACCAGACGGCGGATTAATTGGCGAAGGCAACTCGCCTTCAAGCAATTCAATGGATTTATTGCGTTCCAATTTCGGATCGGGAATCGGAACAGCAGACATTAAGGCTTTGGTATAAGGATGTTTAGTGTTGTTATATACTTCCTCATCGCTGCCTAATTCCATAGCATTGCCTAAATACATGACTAACACGCGGTCAGAAATGTGTTTTACCACTGCTAAGTCATGGGCGATGAAAATTAAGGAAAGCCCCATTTCTTTTTGCAGGGATTTCAATAAATTTACCACTTGAGCCTGAATGGACACGTCTAACGCAGAAACGGGTTCATCACAAATGATCATTTTCGGCTCAATGATTAACGCTCGAGCGATACCGATACGCTGACATTGGCCACCAGAAAATTCATGAGGATAGCGGTTAATCAAGTTCGGTAAAAGCCCAACTTTCAACATCATCGCTTGCACTTTTTCTTTCACTTCAGCGGCACTTAAGTGCGGTTGGTAGATCTTTAATGGTTCGGCAATGATTTCGCCAATGTTCATTCGCGGGTTGAGAGACGCGAGCGGATCTTGGAAAATCATTTGAATATCTTTACGAGTATCTTTCCATTGTTTAGCTGATTGTTTTCGTAAATTTTTACCAAGCCACAAGATTTCCCCTTCACTCGCTTCGACTAAGCCGATGATGGCACGTGCAAGCGTGGATTTACCACAACCCGATTCACCAACTACACCAAGAGTTTCACCTTCATAAAGCTTAAAGGAAACATCCTTTACTGCTTTTAAGGTTTGAGGTTTGGCGAAGAAAAGAGATTTATCATTTTTAATTTTAAAACTGACGCCTAAGTGATTGACTTCAAGGAGTAATTCTTTGTTATTTGAAATTGTCATAGGGTAAATTTCTCCACGGGTAACCAACAATTGCGTAATTGACCTTCATTAAATGCGGTCAGTTTTGGCGCAGTTTGGCATTGTTCGGTAGCAAATTGGCAACGAGGTGAGAATGGACAACCTTTTGGCAAATGCAATAAATTTGGTGGATTGCCTGGAATGGTGACCAAGTGTTCTTCATTGCCATCTAAGCGAGGAATCGCATCCATTAAGCCAATAGAATAAGGATGGGTTGGATGATAGAAAATTTGCTCTGCTGTGCCGTATTCCATGGTTCGTCCGGCATACATCACCATCACTTGATCGCAAATACCTGCTACCACACCTAAATCGTGAGTGATCATAATAATCGCGGTATTAAATTCACGTTTTAACTCATTTAACAAGGTCATGATTTGCGCTTGAACGGTTACATCCAAAGCAGTGGTGGGCTCATCGGCAATGAGTAGTTTTGGACGGCATAATAAGGCCATCGCAATCATCACCCGTTGACGCATACCACCTGAAAACTCGTGTGGGTACATGCCCATGCGTTTTTTAGCTTCTGGCATTTTTACCGCATCCAGCATTTTCACGGATTCAGCAAAGGCAGTTTGTTTATCATAACCTTTGTGTAACTGTAGCACTTCCATGAGCTGTTCACCGATTTTCATGTAAGGGTTGAGAGACGTCATTGGGTCTTGGAAAATTATGGAAATTTGCTCGGCACGGATTTTATTCAATTCAGCCTTCGGTAAATTAACCAATTCTTTACCTTCAAAGATTGCGGAACCTTCCACTGTACCATTGGCTGCCAATAAGCCCATTAACGCAAAGGCAGTTTGTGACTTGCCTGAACCACTTTCACCCACGATGCCTAGCGTGCTTCCCGCATTAAGCGTGAAGTTTAAATCATTCACCGCAGTGACGGTACCATCGGGTGTTTTGAAGCGAACGTAGAGATTTTTTACATCTAATAAAGGATTCATGATTCGCTCCTATCTATCTTTCGGATCGAGTGCATCACGCAACCCGTCACCGATAAAGTTAAAACAAAATAGGGTAAGGCAAAGGAAAAATGCCGGGAAAATTAATAACCAAGGCGACACTTCCATTTGCGCAGCACCATCACTTAATAGTGCGCCCCAGCTACTCATTGGCTCTTGTGTTCCTAAGCCTAAGAAACTTAAGAATGATTCGAATAGAATGAGTCCTGGTACTTCAAGTGAAGCATAAACTGCTACTAGGCCCAATACATTCGGAATAATGTGTTTGAAAATGATTTGGCGGCGTGGCACGCCACAAACGATAGCGGCTTCGACGAATTCTTTATTTTTCAAACTAAGGGTTTGACCACGTACGATACGTGCAAGACCAAGCCAAGCAATGGCACCAATTGCGATAAAAATTAAGAAAATGTTTTGGCCAAAAAGGGTCACTAATAAAATGACGAAGAACATAAATGGAAATGAGCTAAGAATTTCCAAAAAGCGCATCATCAACATATCCGTTTTACCGCCTACATAGCCAGAAATCGCACCATAAATTGTGCCGATAGTGACGGAAATAAAAGCCCCTGCGATTCCGACCAATAATGAAATACGTCCACCAATAGCGGTACGTACCAATAAGTCTCGACCAGAAGCATCCGTACCGAAGAAGTGATAGCCTTCCATTGTTGGTGGGGAGCTCATCATATTCCAATCGGTATCTTCATAGGTAAAGGGGAAGAACCAAGGTGCTACGGTAATAAATACAATAATAAACGCCAAAATAATCAGACTGGCAACGGCCGCTTTGTTACGGAAAAAACGGCGTTTCGCATCTTGCCATAGGCTGCGGCCTTCCAGTTGCATTTCTTCAATACGGTCAGCCACTTGTTCCACAAAATCCGCATTTTTCTGATTAATCGGCTGAGTACGATAATCTGTCATAATTTGTCCTTAATAACGAATTTTTGGATCGATAATAGCGTATAAAATATCCACAATCGCATTAAATAAAATGGTTAATGTCCCCACTAAAATGGTGAGGCTTAAAACTAAAGAATAATCACGGTTTAATGCACCGTTTACAAATAATAACCCCATGCCGGGTAAACCAAACACGCTTTCAATTACCATTGAGCCGGTAATAATTCCCACGAAAGCAGGTCCTAAATAGGTAATCACAGGTAAAAGGGCAGGACGTAAAGCATGTTTTAAAATGATTCTTGAGGTTGAAAGTCCTTTCGCTTTAGCGGTACGAATAAAGTTGGAATGCAACACTTCAATCATTGAACCACGCATGATACGCGCAATCCCTGCAACATAAGCTATAGTTAAGGAGGCTACGGGTAAAATAATGTACATTGCTGAACCGCCATTCCAACCGCCAGCAGGTAACCAACCTAAATAAATGGCGAAAATCAGCACTAAGACTGGTGCGAAGACAAAGCTTGGCATAATGACCCCAAGCATCGAGAAACTCATCAAAATATAATCCCAACGACTATTTTGATTGAGTGCAGCGAGCGTACCTGCTGTTACCCCTAACACAACAGCAAAGGCGAAGGCCACCATTCCCAATTTTATGGAAACAGGGAAAGCTGACGCGATTAAATCATTGACTGATTGGTCTTTATATTTAAAAGAGGGACCAAAATCGCCTTTGGAAAGATTTTCTAAATAAAGGAAATATTGTTTATGTAATGGTTCATTTAAATGATACTTCGCTTCGATATTTGCCATGACTTCTGGTGGATAAGCACGTTCCGATGTGAACGGGCTACCAGGGGCGAGACGCATCAGAAAGAAGGAAAAAGTAATCAAAATAAACAGCGTTGGTAAGGCTTCCAACAGCCGTTTAAAAATAAATTTGAGCATAATAACTCCAACCAAAATGGGCGGTCAAAAAACACGATAATTTTTAACCGCACTTAAATACGAGCAACGAATTAATGTTTAATAATATAAAGGTTGCGTAAGTAAATGTGATCTTGTGGATCTTTGCCTGAATAGCCTTTTACGTAAGGTTTCACTAAGCGTGGATTCACATAGTTAAAGATTGGCACGATACCGAAATCTTTTGCAAGAATTTCTTCGGCTTTCGCGTAGGCTTTTGCACGACCTTCCGCATCCGTTGCGACATAAGATTCAGCAATGGCTTTATCATATTCTGGGTTCGCATATTTTGCAGTGTTGTTACTCGAATTAGATAAGAAATAGTTGCCGAATGTTGTGGCTTGGTTGTAATCCGCATTCCATCCTGCACGTGCTGCATCGTAACGGCCTGCACGACGGCTATCAATGTAGGTTTTCCACTCTTGGTTTTCTAATTTCACATCAATTAAACCTTTGGTGTTCGCTTTCCACATAGATGCTGCGGCAATGGCTACCTTTTTGTGGTTTTCATTGGTGTTGTAAAGAATGCTGAATTTCAACGGATTTGCTTTGCTGTAGCCAGCTTCTTCTAAGAGTTTAATGGCTTCTTCATTACGTTGTGCCATCGGTTCTTTTGAATAATCAGGTTGTTGAATGAGATGACCTTCTTCGATGTAAGTTGGGGTAAACACATAGGTTGGTGTTTGACCTTGGCCTAAAACTTTATCGGTGATCACATTACGATCAAGGGATAAGTTCAAGGCTTTACGAACATTCACGTTATCAAAAGGTGCTTTCTTATTGTTTAACTCGTAAGAATAGGTCGCAAGAGTTCGTGTCGTGAATACTTCACCAGGTAACTCTTTTTGTAATTTAGCGAATTGTTCTGGCGGTAAGGCGTAGCTCGTTATATCTAAATCGCCTGCACGATAACGCGCCACATCGGTACTAGGGTTTTCAATCGCAAGGAATGTTGCACTGTTAATGACAGTCTCTTTATCGTTCCAGTAGAGTGGGTTGCGTTCAAATTCGAT
>CABSXY010000076.1 GCA_902481695.1 uncultured Haemophilus sp.
AAGGAGATTTCAGTTGTTTCGGTTTGTTCAACAGTTGTATTCATAGGTATAAAATAAAGAAATAGCAATAAAAAACTAAATGCTAAATTCTAAAGTCGAAAGGGGCTTTTGGCAATGATTATTTGAGTGAGCGGAGTTTTTCCGCTCTAGAAGGATCAACTTGACGCAATTTATCCAATGCCTGTTCATAAACATCAGTTTGTTTTCCAGCAAAAGCACAAAGCGCTATGTTTTCGTAAGTATCGGCTTGATGATAATAATTCGGTGCTGCAAGTGCTGCATTAAATTGTGAATAAGCTTGTTCAAACTCACCTTGCCCACATAGAAATGCACCAAAGTTGTTATACACATCCCCTTGCTTATCGTCTAACTTAATCGCCTGTAAATAAGCTTGCTTCGCTTTTTCCGTATCGCCTTGTAATTGATAAAAATGCGCAAGTGCCGAGTGCACAAGATAATAGCGTTCATCATGTTCAAAAGCTTTATCTAAATTCAGTTTTGCTTGAACAAAATCCTCTTGTTGCAGATAGCCTAATGCCAATTCAACGCGCGCTTTTGCTGCTTGTTGTTTATTAAAATCAACAGAAGACTGAGAGACGCAAGCAGAAAAAACAAAAGGAAAAATGACCGCACTTAGAATGTTAATTGGGATTAATTTCATCTTATCACTCCTCTATCTTATCACTCTTATCCAGGCCATTTTTCCTTTACAAGTATTGCTATATTTAGCTTAGTTAACCGCTTTTACATCAATACCTTCACCAAACTTACGTTTCATTGCTGTACGTTTAGTTCGGTCGATGACATCTCCCGCCAACTGACCACAAGCCGCATCAATATCATCACCACGGGTTTTACGCACAATTACCGTAAAACCGTATTCCATTAAGGTTTTTTGGAAACGATCGACACGACTATTTGAGCTTTTACCATAAGGGGCTTCCGGGAATGGGTTCCATGGGATCAAATTGATTTTACATGGTGTATTTTTTAGTACCTGAGCTAATTGATGAGCATGCTCTGTGCCATCATTCACGTGATCTAATAACACATACTCAATAGTCACTTTACCATGGTTAGCATTCGATACTTCTAAATATCTGTGCACCGAATCCATCAACATTTTGATGTTATATTTTTTATTGATCGGCATAATTTCATCACGCAATTCATCGTTCGGTGCGTGAAGTGAAATCGCTAATGCCACATCAATCTTATCGCGTAACATATCGAGAGCAGGGACGACACCTGAAGTGGATAACGTCACGCGTCGTTTAGATAATCCATACGCAAAATCATCCAGCATAATTTCCATCGCGGGTACAACATTGGCTACATTTAACAATGGTTCACCCATGCCCATCATCACCACATTGGTAATTGGACGAACACCTGTGACACCAAAATTACCGATAATTTTTGATGCACGCCAAACCTGACCGATAATTTCAGACACTGTTAAATTACGGTTAAAGCCTTGCTGTGCTGTTGAACAGAAGGTACAAGCTAACGCACAACCCACTTGAGAAGAGACGCAAAGCGTCGCACGATCTGCTTCAGGAATATAGACCGTTTCAACTTGCTGTTCACCTACCTGCATCGCCCATTTAATGGTGCCATCTGCAGAGCGTTGCTCAACCGCCACTTCTGGCGCTTTAATTTCAGCGACCGCTTTTAATTTTTCTCGTAATTTTTTATTAATATTGGTCATATTGTCGAAGTTATCTTCGCCAAAATGATAAATCCATTTCACTAATTGATCCGCACGAAATGGTTTCTCGCCTAATTCAGCAAAAAACTCACGCATCTGCTGACGCGTTAAATCCATTAAGTTAATCTTTTTTGTATTCGTTTCGGATAAAAGGGGTTGTTCTAACATAAAGCCTCGTTATTACACATTACGGCGATGATGTTACTCAGAATTGAGCAACAAAAAATTCGCATATTAAAAATGAGCCGAGATTTTACAGATTTACCAACGGATAAGCTAGCAGATTTGAAAAACAAAGAAAATTTTGACCGCACTTATTTTGCGATAACTATCGCAAAAACCGAGAAAACAAAAGAAAAAAGTGCGGTTAAAAAACTTTAAATTTTTTCTCTTTCACACATCCCAAACCCTTACAAAAACTGATAGAATACAAGCTTTGTTTTATTCTCTAAGTTGGCTATATTAAAATATATGTTAAAAAAAGTGCTTTCTGTATTGTGTTTAGTGCCAGCAATGGCAACAGCACAATCTTATGTTGTGTATGATTTTACCCATGATCGCGTGCTTGAAAGTAGCTCACCGAATCATGTTCAACCTATCGCATCCGTCACCAAGTTAATGACTGCAAATGTGTTTCTTGAAAATAATCGAAACGCAAATTGTACTGCATCGATTACCGACGACGATTACGATTACATCAAAGGCACACATACAAAATTACCAAAATACACGCCGATTTCTTGTAATGAATTGTTAAAAGCGATGCTCGTTCATTCTGATAACTATGCTGCTCATGCCCTTTCTCGCTCTGCAGGCATGAGTCGTTTGCAATTTATCCAAAAAATGAATGAGAAAGCGAGAGAATTAGGTATGCGCTCTACTCGCTTTTCAGATAGTTCCGGCTTATCCGACAGTAACATTTCAAGTGTGATGGATCTGGTTAAATTGGCTAAATACTCTCTTAACAAAGCACAAATCAAAAACCTCTCGAATATGCCAAGCGCTTTCATTCAAGCTGGCGGACGTAGCGTTTTTGTTAAAAACACCAATAAATTAGTGCGTGAAGAAGTGTTTGATGCAGCAATTAATAAAACCGGTTATATTCGCGAATCTGGCTATAATTTAGTCTTTGTGAATAAAAATCCGTGTAATCGCGCTACCATTGGGGTGATTAGTTTAAATAACCATTCATCTGCGTTTCGTACTAACTTTACCAAAGGAAAATTGGAACAATACGGTTGTATCGCAGGGCGTAGCATGCACAACTTTACCGTTGATGAAGCCCAATATGAAGAAGGCTATGATGAAGCGGGTATGGATCGCCTAATCCAACAAGTTGGTGGTTAATCATTTCAAAAAGAGCGGTCAATTTTGCACAAAATTTTCCGCTTTTTAATTTTAATCACCTATCGATTTGATAATTATTTTCATTTAAAAGCCTTATAAAAAATGATATTATTCTGCAGAATGCTAATCAATCATTATTTTTAAGGAGATCTCATGAAGCATTTATTTAAAAGCCTATCTGTTATCGCTCTAGGTTTAGCTGCTTTACAAGCCGAAGCGAAATTTAAAGTGGTGACCACATTTACTGTGATTCAGGATATCGCTCAAAATGTTGCAGGCGATGCTGCGACTGTGGAATCTATCACCAAACCTGGTGCTGAAATTCACGAGTATGAACCAACCCCTAAAGATATTGTAAAAGCTCAATCTGCTGATTTAATTTTATGGAACGGATTAAATTTAGAGCGTTGGTTTGAGCGTTTCTTCCAAAATATCAAAGATAAACCAGCCGTTGTGGTAACCGAAGGCATCACACCACTTTCTATTTATGAAGGCCCTTATAAAGATGCCCCTAACCCACACGCTTGGATGTCGCCATCTAATGCGTTGATTTATGTCGAAAATATTAAAAATGCATTCGTTAAATACGATCCACAAAATGCTGATACTTATCAAAAAAATGCAGCGGCGTATGCAGAAAAAATCAAACAGCTCGATAAACCTTTACGTGAAAAACTCTCACAAATTCCCGCTGACCAACGTTGGTTAGTGACCAGTGAAGGCGCCTTTAGTTATTTAGCGAAAGATTACGATCTCAAAGAAGGCTATTTATGGCCAATCAACGCCGAACAACAAGGTACACCTCAACAAGTGCGTAAACTTATCGATTTAGTGAAAAAAAATCATATTCCTGTGGTATTTAGTGAAAGTACCGTGTCAGCCAAACCTGCTCAACAGGTAGCAAAAGAAAGTGGAGCCAAATACGGTGGCGTGCTTTATGTTGATTCCCTTTCTGCTGCTGATGGCCCTGTACCGACTTATATCGATTTGCTCAATGTCACTGTATCTACCATTGTGAAAGGATTTGAAAAATAATGACCGCACTTTCCGCTTCTATTTCCGTTAATGATGTAACCGTGCGTTACAACAACGGGCATACTGCAATTTATGATGTTTCTTTCGAATTACAGGGGGGAACCATCTGTGCCCTTGTCGGCGTAAATGGAAGCGGAAAATCAACACTATTTAAAAGCATTATGGGCTTAATCAAACCACAACAAGGCCAAATTGCCCTTTGTGGTTTGCCAATTAATCGAGCGTTGAAACAAAATTTGGTTGCCTATGTGCCGCAAGCGGAAGAAGTCGATTGGCAATTTCCAGTCTCCGTTTATGATGTTGTCATGATGGGGCGTTACGGTTACATGAATTTCCTACGCATTCCAAAGGCTGAAGACAAACAAAAAGTGCTCGAAGCGATGCAACGGGTAAACATCGAACATTTAGCTGAACGACAAATCGGAGAGCTTTCTGGTGGGCAGAAAAAACGCGTATTTTTAGCTCGAGCATTAGCGCAACAAAGTAAAATTATCTTGCTCGATGAACCTTTTACAGGTGTGGATGTTAAAACTGAAAATGCCATTGTGGAACTCCTTCGCCAATTACGTGCTGAAGGCCATTTAATTTTAGTTTCTACCCACAACTTGGGTTCTGTACCAGACTTCTGTGATCAAGTGGTGATGATTAACCGTACTGTGATTGCAGCCGGTAAAACAGAAGAGACATTTAATCAGCATAATTTGGAAAAAGTCTTTGGTGGTGTATTACGACACATCAAATTATTGGGTGAAGATCTGCATAATGATGAAGATAAACGTGCAGTCACCGTGCTTACCGATGATGAACGCCCAGTTGTCTTCTATGGCGAAACCAAAAATGATCCGCCTGCAACGGCTGTAAAATCCTGTCGTCTGCCGCCGTCTGACAAGGAATAAGCCATGCTTGAATATTTACTGGAACCTTTCTCCTATGAATATATGCAAAAAGCCATGTGGATAAGTGCCGCAGTCGGTGGTATTTGTGCCTTTCTTTCTGCCTATTTAATGTTGAAAGGCTGGTCATTAATTGGCGACGCGCTCTCTCATTCCGTGGTGCCTGGTGTGGCGATAGCTTATGCCTTTTCACTCCCCTATGCTTTAGGTGCTTTTTTTGCCGGCATTTTGGCCGCACTTTCCATTTTATGGATCAAATCTATCTCAAAACTCAAAGAAGATGCCGTTATTGGCTTTATTTTCAGTACCTTTTTTGCCCTGGGATTGCTGATTATTTCCCTTAATCCGACCTCAATAAACGTGCAAAATATTATTCTCGGTAATATCCTCGGGATTGCCGATGAAGATATTTATCAAGTAGCCATCATTATGTTGATTTGCTTGGTCTTATTGCTTATTTTCTGGAAGGATCTGTTACTGATTTTCTTTGATGAAACGCAAGCAATAACAGTTGGACTTTCACCACTGTTTTACAAAGTTCTCTTTTTTACACTCTTGAGTGCTTGTGTTGTTGCCGCATTACAAACTGTCGGGGCAATTTTAGTGATTGCCATGGTTATCACGCCTGGTGCAACTGCCTATTTACTTACCGATAAATTCAAAACTCTTATCAAAATTGCGGTAGCATTAGGCGCTATCACTGGTTTTGTCGGTGTCTATTTAAGCTATTATCTCGATGGAGCCACAGGTGGTGTCATCGTAACATTACAAACCTTATTATTTTTATTAGCTTTTCTATTCTCGCCCAAATACGGATTAATGAGTCAAAAACGACGTAAGGCGGTGGCCCATGAGTGAAATATTCGCGATTTTCCTTGAGCCATTTCAGTTTGACTTTATGCAAAATGCGTTACTCACCGCATTAGTGGTTGCTGTTATCTGTGCGCTACTCTCTTGCTATTTGGTATTAAAAGGATGGTCATTGATGGGCGACGCTATTTCCCATGCCGTCCTCCCAGGTATTGTATTAGCTTTTCTAGCCGGTATTCCATTAGTGATTGGCGCCTTTGTCTCAGGTATTGCCTGTGCCTTAGGTGTAGGTTATTTAAAAGAGAACAGCCGTATCAAAGAAGATACCGCGATGGGGATTGTATTTTCGGGGATGTTTGCCATTGGTTTGGTGCTGTTCACTAAAATCCAAACCTCACAACATCTCACACACATCTTATTCGGAAACGTATTGGGTGTAAGCCGACAAGAGCTGATTCAAACGGCAATCATCGCCTTGATCATTTTTATTTTACTTGGATTAAAGCGTCGTGATTTTCTGCTTTATTGCTTTGATCCGAGCCATGCCCGTGTTGCAGGTCTTTCGCCTAAATTATTGCATTATGGACTACTCACACTACTTGCACTCACCATTGTGAGTACGATGCAAGTCGTTGGGGTGATTTTGGTTGTGGCGATGCTAATTGCACCAGGCATCACGGCTCTCACACTGACAAATCGCTTCGATAAAATGCTTGTTATCGCAATCATCAGCGCTGTAACAGCAAGTCTATTAGGCGTCCTACTTAGCTATCATTTTGATGCATCCACTGGCGCATGCATTATTTTGTTACAGGCAGCATTCTTCTTAATAGCATTAATTTATAGCAAAATAAAAGTGCGGTTAAATTTCTAAATAAAAAAAGCTAACAGAGATGTTAGCTTTTTTTATTAAGGATTGAGCTCCAACAATGTCAGCGCTTCATAATGCGCTGTATGCGGGAACATATCAAATAATTGAATTTGAGTAAGTTTATAATTGATTAGATGCTGCAAATCTTTTCCCATGGAAATAGCATTACAGCTGGAATAAAGAATAAAGTGCGGTTGCATTTCATTGAGAAATTCAGCTAGTTCCTTTCCGATACCTCGACGAGGCGGGTTGACGATCACCAAATCCGGTTTATTTTCATCTTGTGCTAAAGCAAAATTAGCGGCATCCAAAGATTGAAATTTAACGTTGTTTAGCCCTAACACCTGAGCGGATTGAGTCGCCGCTTGAATAGCAGATGGGGAAATTTCAATCCCGGTCAATTCCACTTCTTGTTGATATTTATCCTGTAAAGCTTTAGCGCAATGAAGTCCAAAACCTCCAACGCCACAAAAGAGATCCCAAAGTTTAGTAATCGGCAAATCTTGTACCCAATCTTGTGCTGTTGCATATAATCCTTGCGCTACAAGTGGATTTGTTTGGAAGAAACCTTGAGGACGAATAAACAACGGAATACCATTAAAACTTTCCGATAAAGTATGTTGATCCGTCAAAAAGATTTCTTTCTCACCTTCTAAGATCGCAGCGTGTTGAGGTTGGATATTCACACTCACCACTTCAAGCTGTGGCAATTTTTCCAATAAGCCTGCAAATTCACGTTGAATTAACGGCAATTTAGTTTCTGAACGCAATACAAAACGCAACATCAATTTTTTTGTATGTTGGCTTTCTGTGAGCAGAATATATTTGAGCTCACCTTTTTGCTTAGCCACGTTATAAGGGACTAAACCCGCGCGCCCAATAAAATCTTTTAGAATCGGAAAGAGTTCAGCAAAGCGTTGTGGATAAAGCGGACAATCACATAAATCCACCGCACTTTGTGGATCATTCGGGTCTTGTAAAATACCTAGAATGGGACGTTCCACCGCGCCACTTACCACCATTTTCGCTTTATTACGAAAGGCAGACTCGGAGGAATAAAAAGGCGGATGCCAAATTAAATTATCACAATCTAATTTGGCAAGTTGTTGTTTAAGATGCTCTTCTTTCTTGGCGAGTTGCTGTTCATAAGGCATTTCAAGCCATTGACAAGAACGGCAATCGCCTTTTTGATAATGATGGCAATCAATCATTTAGAAGCAAGCCACTCTTGTTGAAGTGCGGTCAGTTTTTGATGATTTTCAATCCAACGCGAAGTTTTTGTGAGTTCTGACCAATCAAAGGATTTTTGTTTAAAGAGCGATTTCAAGCGAGCTTGGCGTGCTGCAAAATGCTCCGTTGTTTCCTCTAACTTCAGATTATCAAGCACTTGAATAACACCTTCACGTTCATTACAAAGCAATAATAAGTCACAACCAGCATTCAAGGCTTTTTCACTACGGGCCACAAAATCTCCCATAAAACCAGCTCCCTTCATGCCTAAATCATCAGAGAAAATCGCCCCTTGGAAACCCAACTGTTTACGCAAAATCTCTTTTAACCAATAACTCGAACCGCTTGCTGGCTGGCTATCACATTGTGTATAAATCACGTGAGCCGGCATAATTGCATCAAGCTTACTCTGTTGAATTAATTGCTGGAATGGCAAA
>CABSXY010000077.1 GCA_902481695.1 uncultured Haemophilus sp.
GAATAAATCATCCATCGTTTTATTTGCTAAGCGAGTTTCAAATTCAGCCTGAAATTCGGCTGTACCTAATTGAATTAAATCGTCCCAATGGCAGGAAAGGGTAGTTTCTGTCAGTTGAATTTGTTCTTTCATGGCCACAATTTTTTGTAATTGTGGACACTGATGTGCAATTTCTAACGCTTGATCATATTGTTCTTGATCACCAACAAACAGAATTTTGACATCGGCATGATTTAAAATAAATTCAGCTTGCTGTGCCGTATTGGTTGCATAAATGGGAACAGTGATAGCTCGGACTTGAAGCGCTGCAATATCAGCGATTGTCCAGCGTGACATATTGTGCGCAAAAATCGCAATTTTATCTTGTACTTGAATATTGCAAGCAAGAAAAGCTAATGAAAGCTGATCAAGCTGTTGTTGGAATGCGTTCCATGAAATATCTTTCCATAAACCATTAATTTTATGGCGAAGTGCGGTTGCATTTTGGCGAATTTTTGCCTGTTGGCGAATTCGATTGACGAAATGACGTTCTAAATTCATATAAGCCTTATTTGAGCGAACAAGTGTGCGCTAATATAAACGAAATAAATTTAAAAGCTAGAGAAATGTTGTTATTTTGTCGATATAGAATAAATAATAGACATCTTGATTTTTCTATTTTTATTCTTTTTTATTCTATATTCTGCCATTAAATTATTAGCCGTAGAGCCTTGTTATATCTAGCTTCTCTATGTTTTACTTATATCTGGGTATCTACTTTGTGAATCTATTTTTTATAGACTGACTAAAACATTAAAAGAAGGAGAATGTTATGCATAGAGAAATCAATCCCGGCGCATTTTATTATGGCTTTCCAGTTATTTTATTATCGACATCCGATAAAGCTAACCATACCAATATTACGCCGATTTCATCGAGTTAGAGCTTAGGGAAAAATATTGTTATTGGTTTAGTATTAGGAGGAAAAGCGCTTGAGAATCTGAAATCAACAGGGGAGGCGGTGATTAATTTAGTACCTGAGAATTTGATTGATAATATTAGCCGTATTGAAAAACTTTCAGGGAAAACAACACCAAACAAGTTTGAAATTGCAGGTTTAACACCGCAGGAGTCGACTACAGTTGCACCGAAACGAGTATTAGAATGTCCTTTACAAGCTGAAGTAAAAGTTAGTCATATAACAGAGCGTACAGAAGAGAATTATGCGATTGTAGAATTTACGGTGGTGGCATTTCATGGGCAAGATGATGTGCTATTTGATAAGGATCGTATTGATCCAACAAAATGGAAGCCACTTATTTATAATTTCCGTCATTATCAAGGATTAACAGAAACAAAAGGAAAGAACTTTAAAGCCTATTCTTAAAATCCATTACTGGCGATATAAAAAAACCGCTCTAAAAAGAGCGGTTAATTTTTTAACGATTTTGATTAGCCTTTGTAGTTGTAAACGTGTGCAACTAAGTCTAATACTTTGTTTGAGTAACCCGTTTCGTTATCGTACCAAGATACTAATTTAACGAAAGAATCAGTTAATGCAATACCTGCATCAGCATCAAATACAGAAGTTAAAGTACAGCCGTTGAAGTCTGTAGAAACTACTGCATCTTCAGTGTAACCTAAAACGCCTTTTAATTCGCCGTTGAAAGTTTTACCTTCAGCTGCATCTTTGATTGCTTGTTTGATTTGTTCGTAAGTTGCTGGTTTTTCTAAGTTTACAGTTAAGTCAACTACAGAAACGTTTGGAGTAGGAACACGGAACGCCATACCAGTTAATTTACCGTTTAATGCTGGTAATACTTTACCCACTGCTTTTGCTGCACCGGTAGATGAAGGAATGATGTTTTGTGATGCACCTCGACCACCGCGCCAGTCTTTAGCTGATGGACCATCAACAGTTTTTTGAGTCGCTGTGGTTGCGTGAACAGTAGTCATTAAACCATCTTTGATGCCGAAAGTTTCGTGAACAACACGTGCTAAAGGCGCTAAACAGTTTGTCGTACAAGAAGCGTTAGACACGATGTCTTGACCTGCGTATGCACCGAAGTTTACACCACGTACGAACATTGGTGTGCTATCTTTAGAAGGACCTGTTAATACGACTTTTTTCGCACCAGCAGTGATGTGTTTGCGTGCTGTTTCATCAGTTAAGAATAAACCTGTTGCTTCAACTGCAACATCAACGCCGATCGCACCCCAGTTAAGGTTTGCAGGATCACGTTCAGAAGTAACACGGATAGTTTTACCGTTTACAACTAAGTTACCGTCTTTAACTTCAACAGTACCGTCAAAACGACCGTGAGTTGAATCGTATTTCAACATGTAAGCCATGTATTCAACGTCGATTAAGTCGTTGATACCTACAACTTCGATGTCATCACGTTGTTGTGCTGCACGGAATACGATACGACCGATACGGCCGAAACCGTTGATACCAATTTTAATAGCCATAAGATTTTCACCTTCTATTTTTAAGTTAAACAAAATCGTTGCTCTAACGAGTTCTTCCGGATTATAGCACGGGCATTTTGATAAAAAAAAGGGTATATACCACTTTTTTGTGATCTCGATCACTTTTTAACGAGGATGAAAAACAAATGAAATTTTGACCGCACTTTTCATTTTCTTTTTGTATAATAAAAACAAACAACAAGAAGAGGTTTCAATTATGTCTCAAGGTAATTTATATATTCTTTCTGCACCAAGTGGAGCGGGTAAGTCATCATTAATTTCAGCATTATTAGAGAAAAATCAAGGCACGAAAAAAATGGTGTCGATTTCACACACAACACGTTCACCTCGCCCAGGCGAAAGTCATGGTGTGCATTATTATTTTGTTTCCGTAGAAGAATTTGAGCGTTTAATTGAAAAAGGCCATTTCTTAGAATATGCAAAAGTGTTTGGTGGCAATTATTACGGCACTTCATTGCCAGCAATTGAAGAAAACTTAGCAAAAGGCATTGATGTGTTTTTAGATATTGACTGGCAAGGTGCGCAGCAAATTCGTCAAAAAGTACCTTCTGTAAAAAGTATTTTTATTTTGCCTCCCTCATTACCTGAATTAGAACGTCGCTTGGTTGGACGTGGACAGGATACTAAAGAGGTGATTGCTGAACGAATGTCGAAAGCAATTAGCGAGATTTCCCATTATGACGAATATGATTACGTTATTGTGAATGATAATTTTGAACAGGCATTGGCAGATTTACAAAGCATTTTGCAGGCAGAACGCTTGACCAAAGCTTATCAACAGACAGAAAATGCAGACTTAATTCAACAGCTACTAGCAAAATAAGCTTGAATTGAGTACAATATTTCCCCTTTATAGACATTATTTTTAACATCGGAGTAAAACATGGCTCGAGTGACTGTGCAAGATGCAGTAGAAAAAATTGGTAACCGTTTTGATTTAATTTTAACCGCCGCTCGTCGTGCGAGACAATTAGAGTTACATCAAAGTGAGCCGTTAGTGCCGGAAGATAACGATAAACCAACAGTAATCGCATTACGTGAAATCGAAAAAGGGTTAATCAACCAAGAAATCATGGATGCAAAAGAGTATTTAGATGCGGCAGCTTCTCAACGTAACGAAGAAGTGGCAGTAGCGTTAATCGCAGAATAATCTCATTAAAGTGCGGTCAAAATTAAAGCTATTTTGGCCGCCTAGTCTTTCTCTCTACAAAAAGTCAGGTGTCCTTTGGAATTGTTTGCCAATTTAGATCGAATTATTCAGGGGTATTTGCCCGCCGATAAAATTGAATTAATCAAACGTGCATTCGTCATTGCGCGAGATGCTCACGAAGGACAGTTTCGCTCAAGTGGCGAACCTTACATTACGCACCCCGTTGCAGTGGCTTCAATCATTGCGGAAATGCATTTAGACCATGAAGCTGTCATGGCTGCATTATTGCATGATGTTATCGAAGATACCCCTTATACCGAATCCCAATTAAAAGATGAGTTTGGCGCTAGCGTAGCCGAAATTGTAGATGGCGTATCTAAACTGGATAAATTGAAATTCCGTACCCGCCAAGAAGCACAGGTTGAAAACTTCCGTAAAATGATTTTAGCGATGACTCGAGATATTCGCGTCGTCTTAATCAAACTGGCTGACCGTACCCATAATATGCGAACATTGGGATCATTGCGTCCAGATAAACGTCGTCGTATCGCAAAAGAAACTTTAGAGATTTACTGTCCATTAGCTCACCGTTTAGGCATTGAGCATATCAAGAATGAATTAGAAGATTTATCTTTTGAAGCAATGCATCCTCGCCGTTATGAAGTACTTAAAAAGCTCGTCGAACAAGCACGTGGTTCTCGTCAAGAATTGATTCAACGCATTTCTAATGATATTTCACAACGTCTTGATAATGTAGGCATTACAAATCGTATTTGGGGACGTGAAAAACATCTCTATAAAATTTACCAAAAAATGCGCACGAAAGATCAGAAATTCCATTCCATTATGGATATTTATGCTTTCCGTGTCATTGTGAATTCAGTTGATGATTGCTATCGCGGATTGGGGCAAATGCATAGTTTGTATAAACCTCGCCCAGGCAAGGTGAAAGATTATATTGCTGTGCCACGTGCAAATGGCTACCAAGCACTACAAACCTCGATGATAGGCCCTCATGGGGTGCCTGTGGAAGTCCACTTGCAAACTGAAGAAATGGAACAGGTTGCTGAAATGGGCGTTACCGCTCATTGGGTGTATAAAGAAGGCGGTAAAAACGATAGCACCACCGCTCAAGTCCGCGCACAACGTTGGTTACAAAGCCTGGTGGATATTCAACAAAACGTGGGTAACTCCTTTGAGTTTATTGAGAACGTAAAATCTGAGTTTTTCCCGAAAGAAATCTATGTCTTTACGCCGAAAGGTCGTATCGTTGAATTACCAATGGGCGCAACAGCTGTCGATTTTGCTTATGCAGTGCATTCTGATGTGGGAAATCATTGTGTTGCGGCAGTCGTAGAGCATAAACCTTATCCATTATCGCAAGCCTTAGAATCTGGTCAAACCGTTGAGATTGTGACCAGTGAAAACGCTCATCCAAGCGTTAGTTGGTTAAACTTTGTGGTGACCGCTCGAGCAAGAACCCGTATTCGTCATTTCTTAAAATTATTGCGTGCAGATGATGCGGTTCAAACAGGCAAAAAACAGTTAGAAATGGCGTTGAAACCACATTATCTCTCAGAGGTTTCTGAAGATAAAATCCAAGCCCTACTGAATGAATTAAATCTCTCAAGCCTCAATGAGCTTTTTGTAGAAATTGGTGTCGGCAATCAAATGTCGAGCGTTATTGCCCATCAATTAATGGATGAAGCCATTGAAATTGATGTGGATGGTGTGCCTGAAAATACACAAAGCACGCTAACATTAAGCCGAGATGGCGAAATGAAAGCATCTTTTGCTCAATGTTGTCATCCAATTCCGGGTGATCCGATCGTGGCATTAAGTACTGCGAAGAAAGGTGTGGTTGTACATCATCAAGCTTGTTCTAATTTAACGTCAAGCAATGCCAAAGATTTCACCGCGGCAAAATGGGAAGAGGCTGAAAGTGCGGTCAATTTTGATGCCGAATTACACATTGAAATGCTTAATGAACAAAATGTATTAGGTAGTCTTATGACAGCAGTCACGACTTGCGAAAGTAATATTCAAAGTATTTGGACAGAAGAATTAGAAAATAATGTCCTATTAGTTATTATCCAAGTTGGTGCGAGAGATATCTATCATTTAGAAAACATTATGCGAAAAATCAAACAAATTACCAGTGTGATTCGTTTGAAGCGCAATATTAATGAAGCATAATGAGCACACAACTTCTCGATGCCGTTCCTCTAACCACTTTATCCGGTGTAGGCGCGGCAATCTCCGATAAATTAAGCCGTATTGGAATTCATAATCTCCAAGACTTGCTTTTTCATTTACCTATCCGTTATGAAGATCGCACGAGAATAACACCTATTGCTGATCTTCGTCCTGAACAATATGCCACCATTGAAGGCGTTGTCCAAACCTGTGAAGTTGCCTTTGGGCGCCGTCCTATTTTAACTGTAAGTCTTTCTGATGGAACGAGCAAAATTATGCTTCGTTTCTTCAATTTTAATGCAGGGATGAAAAATAGTTTTCAGATTGGTACGCGCGTTAAAGCGTTCGGTGAAATTAAACGCGGACGTTTTATGGCGGAAATTCATCATCCTGAGTATCAAATTATACGGGATAATGCGCCATTGGTTTTAGAAGAAACGCTCACACCAATTTATTCCACAACAGAAGGTTTAAAACAAAATTCATTACGTAAGCTAACCGATCAAGCATTGGCTTTACTCGATAAAATCCAATTAACGGAAATTTTACCTAATGAATTTAATCCACATCCTTTTAGTCTAAAGGAGGCTATTCGATTTTTGCATCGTCCGCCGCCAGATATCTCATTAGATATTTTGGAGAAAGGACAACATCCCGCACAGCAACGACTTATCTTTGAAGAGCTTCTTGCACATAATCTTGCGATGCAAAAAGTGCGGTTGGGTACGCAGCAGTTTTTAGCGTTGCCATTGCATTATCAAACAGATTTGAAACAACGTTTTCTAGCTTCTTTACCTTTTCAACCAACGAATGCTCAAAATAGAGTAGTAGCAGATATTGAACAGGATTTAGCAAAAGACTATCCGATGATGCGGCTTGTTCAAGGTGATGTGGGCTCTGGGAAAACTTTAGTTGCAGCATTAGCTGCCTTATTAGCGATTGATAATGATAAACAAGTGGCATTAATGGCGCCAACGGAAATTTTAGCGGAACAGCATGCGAATAATTTCCGCCGTTGGTTAGAGCCTTTTGGTATTGAAGTTGGCTGGTTAGCGGGTAAGGTGAAAGGGAAAGCTCGTCAAGCCGAACTGGAAAAAATTAAATCTGGTGCGGTGCAAATGGTGGTGGGCACACATGCTTTATTCCAAGAAGAAGTAGAATTTGCCGCTTTAGCTTTGGTAATTATTGATGAACAACATCGCTTTGGCGTACATCAACGTTTAATGTTACGAGAAAAAGGCGAAAAAGCAGGATTTTATCCCCATCAACTGATTATGACAGCAACACCAATCCCGAGAACGTTAGCGATGACGGTTTATGCCGATCTCGATACGTCGATTATTGACGAATTGCCACCAGGTAGAACGCCGATTACGACAGTTGTTATTTCTGAAGAGCGTCGCGATGAAATCGTTGCTCGAGTCAAAAATGCCTGTATTAATGAAAAGCGTCAGGCTTATTGGGTTTGTACCTTGATTGATGAATCAGAAGTGCTAGAAGCGCAAGCAGCCGAGGCAATTTGGGAAGATTTAACGAAAGCGTTGCCGATGCTTAAAATTGGTCTTGTACATGGACGAATGAAACCGCAAGAAAAACAAGATATTATGGCATCTTTTAAAAATGCAGAACTCGATTTGCTTGTGGCCACAACCGTAATCGAAGTGGGCGTGGATGTGCCGAATGCTAGTCTCATGATCATTGAAAATGCTGAGCGTTTGGGCCTATCACAACTTCATCAGTTACGTGGTCGAGTAGGGCGTGGTAGTACGGCTTCTTTTTGTGTCTTAATGTATAAACCGCCGTTGGGTAAAGTGTCGCAAAAACGTTTACAGGTATTGCGTGATAGCCAAGATGGCTTTGTTATTTCGGAAAAAGATTTAGAAATTCGCGGACCTGGTGAAGTGTTGGGTACCAAGCAGACGGGTATCGCTGAATTTAAGGTGGCGAATTTAATGCGCGATCGTAAAATGATTCCAACTGTTCAACATTATGCTAAAGCATTAATTGTGAAATATCCGGATGTGGCAGAAAGTTTAATCCGTCGCTGGCTAAATAATCGAGAAATTTATTCGAATGCCTAAAGTGCGGTTATTTTTGAAAGAGTTTTATAAATGAATAAATCAACTGTACTTTTCTTTGATTCAGGAATGGGGGGCTTAAGCGTTTATCAGGAAGCGAAAAAGCTGATGCCTGATAACCATTATTTGTATTGCTTTGACAATGCTGGCTTTCCTTATTCAGAAAAATCAGAAGAAACAATCATTCAGCGAACATTGTATATTTGTAAAAAAATTAATCAGGATTATCCACTTGATGCCATTGTGATTGCTTGTAATACTGCGAGTACTGTGGTGTTACCGCCTTTACGTGAGCAATTTTCTATTCCGATTGTAGGTACCGTGCCAGCTATTAAGCCAGCAGCAGAAATCTCACAAACGAAACATATTGGTCTATTGGCAACAAAGGGCACGGTTAAACGCCCTT
>CABSXY010000078.1 GCA_902481695.1 uncultured Haemophilus sp.
TGTTGCTTTAGGCGATTTAGCATCAGACGGTTGTGTACCAATTTGATTCTTGATGCCATATCCAATAGATTCATTCGCATAAACTTTATTGCCGTCTCCAAAGCTTTGAGTTTGTTTACCATATGCATCATTACCATCGCCAAAAGCGTTAGCATGTTGACCTTTAATTGTATTTTGGTTACCGAATGCAGAACTAGATCCTTGATCTTCAGTTGGGTCATTTGATTCAGGCACTGAATAAATCAAATTACTTTGACCGATAGCTGTGTGGCTAGGTTCATCTACATTAGTTGCGTCTGCATGATTTAGGAATATTGAACCGCCCGAATATAGTACGTTTTGATTAGGCTCTGGATTTGTGGTTCTTGCCGCATGAGCTGTTGCTACATTTAATCCTACGACTAATGCTGTAATTGCATTGATTTTAAAGTTTTTCATTATTTCCTCGCTTTAAAAGAATGTTTTTTGACACAGCAATTGTGTAAAAACTAGAGTTGGGTAACTTGGTGAAATCTATAAAAAATAGATGGAAATGCAGCAAGCGAGTAATGAACTGATACTGATTAAGAAAATCATATTGGTAATAATATTCTTCATTTAAGAGAATAAGTGTGCGCTTGCGTGCTTCAGCATTGTAGTTTGTTTAGTTCTGGTAGTGAAGTAAATAGTTGACTTCTTTTGTAAAGATTTGTAATTAAATGTAAACTTATGTAAATTAATGTATGCTTTGTAAGTTTTTAGGATGGCTAAAATACGTTATAAATAAATTATCAAGCGGTATTAAAGACAAAAAGTGCGGTCAATTCATAAGAAGATTTTCAAGATTGACAAAAAATCCTGTATAATCTCAAAAATTTTTTGTTCAATTTTAAGCTTTTGTAACCGAATGATCGAAACTTCACAAACCATTCCTGAACTCGTCTCATGGGCGAAAGAGCGGGAATTTTCGTTAAATCTGCCGACAGAGCGTTTGGTGTTTTTACTGGCTATTGCCATCTATAACAATGAACGTTTAGACGGTGAGATGTTAGAAGCTGATTTAGTGGATATTTTCCGCCACACAGCTAATGCCTTTGACCAATCAACGGACGCGATTGCCACCCGTGCCAATAATGCTATCAATGAACTGGTGAAACAGCGTTTTCTTAACCGTTTCAGCAGTGAGTTTACTGAAGGTCTTTCCATTTATCGTCTTACGCCATTAGGTGTTGGCGTATCAGATTATTATATTCGTCAGCGTGAATTTTCTGCATTGCGTCTTTCTGTACAGCTTTCTATTGTGGCTGATGAAATTCAGCGTGCATCTGATGCAGCAGAAGAAGCTACAGCAAAAGGGGAGAATGAGCACTTTTGGCGCAGGAATGTTTTTGCTCCGTTAAAATATTCAGTAGCAGAGATTTTCGATAGTATCGATTTATCACAACGCGTGATGGATGAAAATCAACAAAGCATTAAAGAAGAAATTGCCAATTTACTTACCAAAGATTGGCAGGCGGCAATTTCTAGCTGTGAACGTTTATTAGATGAAACCTCAGGCAATTTACGTGAGTTACAAGATACTTTAAATGCAGCAGGTGATAAGTTACAGGCTCAATTATTACGTATTCAAGATTGTGTAATTGGTCATGATGAGCTGTATTTTATTGAACAATTAATTACTGATTTACAATCCAAGCTTGACCGCATTATTAGCTGGGGACAACAAGCCATCGATTTATGGATTGGTTATGACCGTCACGTGCATAAATTTATCCGTACCGCCATTGATATGGATAAAAACCGTGTATTCTCACAACGCTTGCGTAATTCTATCCACAGCTATTTCGATCATCCTTGGTTCTTGTGGACTGCTCAAGCGGAACGTTTGGTCGATCTGCGTGATGAAGAAATGGTATTACGTGAAGATGATGCATTGGGTGAATTACCTGAAGAGTTGCAATATGAATCTTTGGCTGATTTACATGATCAAATTGTAGAGCATATGCAAGGCTTACTCATTCAATACCGTGAAAATAATCGTCCGATTGATTTAAGTTTAGTCTTAAAAGAACAATTAGAGGCTTATCCACTTTCCCGTCATTTTGATGTGGCACGTATTATTGTGGATCAAGCAGTGCGTTTAGGTATGGCAAATGATGATTTAGCCGGCCTTTATCCGCAATGGGAGGAAATTAACGATTACGGCGCAGAAGTACAAGCGCATGTAATTGATAAATATTAATTTCGAGGCTTACCCAAAAACGAATTCATAAAATGAGAAATTAACCATGACAGATATTCAAGATGTAATTTCCCCGAAATTAGCAAATGCCATTGCTAATCCTATTTTTCCTACAGTGGACAGTTTATTGCGCTCAGGTCGCCATATCAGCACAGATCAATTAGATAATCATGCTTTTTTGATGGATTTCCAAAATGAGTTGGATGGCTTTTATCGCCGTTACAACGTGGAATTAATTCGTGCACCGGAAGGCTTTTTCTATTTGCGTCCTAAAGCCACGACGTTAATCGCCCGTTCAGTGCTTTCCGAATTAGAAATGTTGGTTGGGAAAGTGCTTTGCTATTTGTATTTAAGCCCAGAACGTTTAGCACAGCAAGGTATCTTCAGTACACAAGAAGTCTATGATGAATTACTGAATTTAGCAGACGAAGGCAAATTATTGAAAGCCGTCAATCAGCGCTCTAGTGGTTCGGATTTAGATAAACAAAAATTATCTGAAAAAGTACGCGCAGCGATCGGTCGTTTACGCCGTTTAGGCATGATTCATACAGTGGGTGAACAGCATAGCGGTAAATTTACGATTTCAGAATCAGTTTTCCGTTTCGGTGCTGAAGTGCGTTCCGGTGATGATCCGTTAGAAGCGCAAGCTCGCTTAATTCGTGATGGGGAAGCGGCAACTCCACAATCTCTCGAATTGGAAAAACAAGCAAAAGCGGCAAGCAATGCTGATGACCTTGATGATGAAGAAAGTGCGGTCGAAATTGATGAAGAATTTGATGATGCAGGAGAACAAGAATAATGTCTGATGTATTAGAACTTGAAAACGAAATCTATCAAGACGAACCTGAGCAATCAACCGAACAGATTGAGGAAGAATTTATTGCTCCTGTATTAAACCAACACAATGGGGTAGAACGCGGTAAATTCCGTTCACTCACCTTAATTAACTGGAATGGTTTCTTTGCCCGTACCTTTGATTTGGATGAATTGGTGACCACACTTTCGGGTGGTAACGGTGCTGGTAAATCCACAACCATGGCGGGTTTTGTGACAGCGTTGATTCCAGACTTAACCTTATTGCATTTCCGTAATACCACAGAAGCCGGCTCGACAGGCGGTTCGCGTGATAAAGGTTTGCACGGTAAATTGCGTCCAGGTGTGTGTTATGCAGTATTAGATACCATCAATTCTCGTCACCAACGAATTCTCGTGGGTGTGCGTCTACAACAAATTGCGGGGCGTGATAAGAAAGTTGATTTAAAAACGTTCTCGATTCAAGGTGTAGAATTATCCTTAAATCCGACCGCACTTTTCACCGAAACAGTCGGTGAACGTCAAGCTCGCGTACTCAGTTTAAATGAATTAAAAGATAAAATTGAAAACCTTGGTGCACAATTTAAGCAATATCATTCCATCACCGATTATCACGGCATGATGTTTGATTTAGGTATTATTCCAAAACGCTTACGTAGTGCCTCAGACCGTAGCAAATTCTATAAATTAATTGAAGCTTCTTTATACGGTGGTATTTCCAGCGCTATTACCCGTTCTTTACGTGATTACCTATTGCCAGAAAACCTTGGTGTGCGTAAAGCCTTCCAAGATATGGAAAGTGCGTTACGTGAAAACCGTATGACCCTTGAGGCAATTAAAGTTACGCAATCTGACCGTGATTTATTCAAACATTTAATCACCGAAACCACTAATTATGTGGCATCAGATTATATGCGTAATGCCAATGAACGCCGCGGCAATATCGAAGCGGCTTTAGGTTTCCGCCGTGATTGGTATAAAGCAAAAGCTGAGCAAGAGTTATCGCAACATCGCTTAATTGACTTAAGCCGTGAAGCTGCAGAATTGGCAGAAAATGAACGGACTTTAGAAGTAGATCACCAAAGTGCGGCAGACCATCTGAACTTGGTATTAAATGCATTACGCCATCAAGAAAAAGTATCGCGCTATCAAGAAGATGTGGCTGAGCTTACAGAAAAATTAGAAGAACAAAAAATGGTTGTGGAAACCGCAACCGAACAGCTTGAAGAAAGCCAAGCACAATTTGAGCAAACTGAACTTGAAATTGACCAAGTACGTGCGCAACTTGCGGATTATCAACAAGCATTAGATGCACAACAAACCCGTGCATTGCAATATCAACAAGCAATTGCCGCGCTTGAAAAAGCGAAAACCTTATGTGGTTTAGCTGATTTAAGCGTGAAAAATGCGGAAGATTACCAAGCAGAATTTGCTGCCCACGCAGAAAGTCTTACTGAGCAAGTGCTTGAGTTAGAACATAAAATGTCTATTTCTGAAGCGGCCAAATCACAATTTGATAAAGCCTATCAGTTGGTATGTAAAATTGCTGGTGATATGCCACGTTCAAGTGCTTGGGAAAGTGCTAAAGAATTATTGCGTGAATATCCAACACAAAAAATTCAAGCCCAACAAACCCCGCAATTACGCGCAAAATTACATGAGTTAGAGCAGCGTTATGCTCAACAACAAAGTGCGGTTAAATTATTGGCTGAGTTTAATCAGCGCGCTGATTGATCTTTAGAAACCGCTGATGAACTCGAAGCATACCACGCTGAACAAGAAGAACTCATTGAAAGTTTGAATGAAGAACTTGCTGAGCAAGTAGAAAACCGTTCAACCTTACGTCAAAAACGTGAAAGTTTGACCGCACTTTACGAAGAAAATGCTCGTAAAGCACCGGCTTGGTTAACTGCTCAAGCCGCTTTAGAACGCTTACAAGAGCAAAGTGGTGAAACCTTTGAACATAGCCAAGATGTGATGCATTTTATGCAATCACAATTGGTGAAAGAACGTGAGCTGACTATTCAACGTGACAATTTAGAGAAACAACGTCAACAATTAGACGAGCAAATTTCTCGTCTAAGCCAACCAGATGGTTCTGAAGATGCTCGCTTAAATGTGCTTGCAGAACGTTTTGGTGGGGTATTGCTTTCTGAATTATATGATGATGTACCAATTGAAGATGCACCTTATTTCTCGGCACTTTATGGTCCTGCCCGTCATGCTATTGTTGTGCGTGATCTCAACACGGTACGCGAACAATTAGCTAATTTAGAAGACTGTCCAGATGATTTATATTTAATCGAAGGTGACCCAAATGCCTTTGATGACAGCGTACTTTCAGCCCAAGAACTTGAAATGGGCGTTGTGGTGCAAGTATCTGATCGTGAATTGCGTTATTCAAAATTCCCGCAAATTCCATTATTCGGCCGTGCTGCACGTGAAAAACATTTAGAAGAATTACAAGCTAAACGTGATGAAATTGCGGAAGAATACGCACAAATCGCCTTTGATGTACAAAAATGTCAACGTTTACACGAACACTTTAGTCAATTTGTTGGCTTACATCTAGCCCTTGCGTTCCAACCAAACCCAGAAGAGGTAATGGCGGAAATCAATCAAGAACGCAATGAAATTGATCGCGAGCTCAATCAATTCTCAAGCACCGAACAACAAATTCGCATTAAATTGGATAATGCCAAAGAAAAAATGCAATTGTTGAATAAGTTAATGCCACAGCTTAACTTGCTTGCTGATGAAGAATTACTTGATCGCATTGAAGAGTGCCGCGAACAATTAGACATCGCAGAGCAAGATGAAAGCTTTATTCGTCAACATGGCGTTGCGTTGTCACAATTAGAGCCGATCGCCAATACTTTACAAAGCGATCCAGAAAACTATGAGCGCTTAAAAGCTGATTTAACCCAAGCCATTGAACGCCAAAAACAAGTACAACAACGTGTATTTGCTTTAGCGGATGTGGTGCAACGTAAAAATCACTTCAGCTATGAAGATGCGGGTCAAGCAGAAACATCAGAGCTTAATGAGCAACTTCGTCAACGTTTGGAGCAATTGCAGTCACAACGTGATGCTCAACGTGAACAATTACGTCAAAAACAAAGCCAATTTGCACAATACAACCAAGTATTTATTCAATTGCAAAGTTCTTACGACAGTAAAAATCAATTGTTGAAAGAATTAATTGCTGAGATTGGTGAATTGGGCGTGCGTGCTGATGAAGGGGCAGAGGAACGTGCAAGAAATCGTCGTGATGAGTTGTATCAACAACTTTCAACTAGCCGTCAACGTCGTTCTTATGTCGAAAAACAACTAACGCTCATTGAAAGCGAAGCGGATAACTTAAATAAACGTATTCGCAAAGCAGAACGTGATTACAAAACGCAACGTGAATTAGTTGTGGCAGCGAAAGTCAGCTGGTGTGTGGTTCTGCGTTTATCTCGTAATTCCGATGTGGAAAAACGACTCAATCGTCGTGAGTTAGCTTATTTATCTGCTGATGAACTACGTTCAATGTCGGATAAAGCCTTAGGTGCGTTACGTACTGCGGTGGCTGATAATGAATATCTCCGCGATGCATTACGTATTTCTGAAGACAGCCGTAAACCGGAAAATAAAGTCCGCTTCTTCATTGCTGTATATCAACATCTTCGTGAACGTATTCGTCAGGATATTATTAAAACGGATGATCCGATTGATGCAATTGAGCAAATGGAAATTGAGCTTAATCGCTTAACAGAAGAATTGACTGGCCGTGAGAAAAAATTGGCGATCAGTTCTGAAAGTGTGGCGAATATTATGCGTAAAACCATTCAACGTGAGCAAAACCGTATTCGTATGTTGAACCAAGGTCTACAAAACATTGCCTTCGGTCAGGTGAAATCGGTACGTTTAGTGGTAAATATTCGCGATACACATGCGATGTTACTTGATGCGCTGTCAGGTAAACAGGAAGAATATCAAGATTTATTCAGTGATAATCGTATTACCTTCTCTGAAGCCATTGCGAAACTTTATCAACGCATTAACCCGCATATTGATATGGGCCAACGCACAGCACAAACTATCGGTGAAGAATTATTGGATTACCGTAATTACCTCGAGTTAGAAGTTGAAGTATTCCGTGGTGCGGATGGCTGGTTACGTGCTGAAAGTGGCGCATTATCGACAGGTGAAGCGATCGGTACGGGTATGTCAATCCTATTAATGGTTGTACAAAGCTGGGAAGAGGAAAGCCGCCGTATTCGCGGTAAAGACATCGTACCATGTCGTTTACTATTCTTGGATGAAGCGGCGCGTTTAGATGGTAAATCCATTTCCACCTTGTTCGAACTTTGCGAACGTTTGGATATGCAATTACTTATCGCAGCGCCAGAGAATATCAGCCCTGAAAAAGGGACAACCTATAAACTGGTGCGTAAAATTGCCGGCAACCAAGAACAAGTTCATGTGGTTGGTTTGCGTGGCTTTGGCGCAACAGAGTAGTTTTTTAAAGCGGTCAAAGCATTGGCCGCTTTTTTCATTGTTATTTTTATGAGAATTTAGGACGAATTATGCACAATCTTATTTTTGCCATTCTATGTAGTGTTGCCGTATCGGTGTTACTTAAAGTTGCTCGCAAGAAAAATATCATTATTGAACAAGCCATTGCGTTTAACTATATCATCGCCATTTCATTAAGCTATTTCTTACTCAAACCTGATTTTAAAGGATTAGAATTCACCGAATATTTAGCACAAAGTGATAGCACACCTATCTTCCTAGCATTAGGTATTTTATTACCAACCGTATTTATCATTATGTCTAAAGCCGTTGAATTTGCGGGTATCGTGCGTTCAGATGCAGCACAGCGCTTATCGTTATTTCTACCGATTGTTGCTTCTTTTATTATCTTCCATGAAACATTAAGTCAGCCCAAAATTGTTGGCATTATTTTGGCATTCATTGGTTTATTCTGTATTTTGAACAAATCGAATGAACAAAGTGCGGTCACTTTTAAAGGTATTTTAGGCTTAATCGGTGTTTGGTTTGGCTATGGCATCATTGATATCTTATTCAAACAAGTAGCCAAAAGCGGGGGAGCATTCCCAACCACATTATTCATCGCTTTCTCATTAGCCGCTTGTGTCATGTTCCTATATTTATTCCTAAAACGCACTCAATGGACAGTGCCAAGCTTTATTGGTGGAATCATTTTAGGTGTATTGAATTTCTTCAATATCCTGTTTTACATTAAGGC
>CABSXY010000079.1 GCA_902481695.1 uncultured Haemophilus sp.
GGATAAAAATGATCATCCTTTACGGGGTGATGGCAGTCGTACACCATTGAAAAAAATTGCATTAGGGGATATTGAGCAGTTGCAGCTTAAGGAACAAGGCTTAACCGTGGATTCTATTCCAGCGAAAGATCAACTTGTCCAATTACGTGCGAATTCTAATATTAGTACAGGCGGTGATTCTATTGATATGACGGATGAAATGCATGCCAGTTACAAAGAAATTGCGGTCGGGATTAGCAAAGCAATGGGGGCGGCAGTGTGTGGCGTGGATTTGATTATTCCTGATTTGAAAAAGCCGGCAGAACCGAGCCTACGTTCGTGGGGGGTGATTGAGGCAAACTTTAATCCTATGATGATGATGCATATTTTCCCATTTAGTGGACAATCTCGACGATTGACAATGAATGTGATTAAGATGCTTTTCCCTGAATTGCCTTAATTTGGTTATCGGGCTTCATCAGTTGGTGAAGCCCGTTTTACATTCATCGTAATTAGGCTAAAATGGAAACAGTATTCACAATTCTAAAATGAAATTTAATGACAACTTTTACCTTAGAACCTCAAGAAAATGATCGTCTGCAATCCCTTTGCGGTGCATTTGATGAAAATATCAAACTGATTGAAAAAGAATTTAACCTCAATATTTCCCGCAATAATTTTACTTTCACGGTGAAATCTAACGATGAAAGTCCGAAACCACATCATGAGCAATTAATTGAGCGAGCAGCTAAATTAATCCAAGCATTATATGTAGAGACAGCACCGATTAAGGGGAAAGTGAAAGAACTTGATTTGGAAGATGTGCATATTGCCTTGCAAGAGAGCAGAATGTTATCTCAAGCGGGAAGTGAGTCACGCAGTGAAAATCACGTTTATAGCACCACAATTAAAACTAAGCGTGGTTTGATTAAACCGCGTGGTGAAAATCAAATTCAGTATTTACACAATATTCTTACGCACGATATTAGTTTTGGAATTGGACCCGCCGGAACGGGGAAAACTTTTTTAGCCGTAGCAGCAGCTGTAGAGGCATTAGAACGCCAAGAAATTCGTCGCATTTTGCTGACTCGTCCTGCGGTGGAAGCGGGCGAAAAATTAGGTTTCCTGCCTGGTGATTTAGGACAGAAAATTGAGCCTTATTTACGACCACTTTATGATGCGTTATTTGAAATGCTTGGCTTTGAACGCGTACAAAAATTGATGGAGCGTAATGTGATTGAAATCGCGCCATTAGCTTATATGCGTGGGCGAACACTTAATGATAGCTTTATCATTCTAGATGAAAGCCAAAATACGACGGTCGAACAAATGAAAATGTTTTTGACCCGTATTGGTTTTAATTCCAAAGCCGTGATTACAGGGGATGTGACTCAAATCGATTTACCGCGCAGCACAAAATCGGGTTTACGCCACGCCATGGAAGTGTTAAGCAAAGTGTCAGAACTAAGCTTTAACTATTTTGAGAGTAAAGATATTGTACGACATCCTGTGGTGGCAAAAGTGGTGCAAGCTTACGAAGAATGGGAAGCCCAAGATGAAATTCGCCGTCAAGAAATTGCAGCGCAGCGTCGAGCTGAACGTGAGCAAAAAGTGCGGTCAGAAAATGAAACGAATTTAGGAGAATAACATGGGCAATATGATTATTGATCTGCAATTGGCGAGCGAAAATACTGAAGGCTTGCCATCAGAAGCGCAAATTCTGCAATGGGCAACAGCCGCAGTGCAACCAGAAAGTGATAATGTGGAAATGACCGTGCGCATTGTTGATGAAGCAGAAAGTCATGATTTAAATTTGACTTATCGTGGAAAAGATCGTCCAACCAATGTATTGTCTTTCCCTTTTGAATGTCCTGACGAAGTGGAATTACCGCTGTTGGGTGATTTGGTGGTTTGTCGCCAGGTAGTAGAACGCGAAGCTATTGAGCAAGAAAAGCCTTTAATGGCACATTGGGCGCATATGATTGTGCATGGCAGCTTACATTTGTTGGGGTACGATCACATTGACGATGATGAAGCTGAAGAAATGGAAAGTTTAGAAACTGAAATTATGCAAGGTTTAGGCTTTGCCGATCCTTACCTTTCAGAAAAATAATGACGATTTGGAGCAATTATGTATAAAGCCGTATTCAGTGATTTTGATGGTACCTTATTAACTTCGGATCATCGAATTTCGCCTAAAACCTTAGATGCACTTCAACGCATTACCAAACAAGGTATTCCATTTACACCAATCTCTGCTCGTTCACCGCTGGGTATTTGGCCTTATGCAAAACTCATTGAAAATTACAACATCATTGTGGCATTTAGTGGCGCCTTGATTTTAGATAAAAACGCTACGCCTATTTATTCAGTACAAATTGATCCCGCTGATATTCAAGCCATTAATCAAGTATTAGCAGACCATCCTGCGTTGGGTGTGAATTATTATACTTATGATGATTGTGTCGCTCGTGATTTAGATAATAAATGGGTGATTTATGAACGTAGCGTAACAGGCATTCAGATTGATCCTTATGATGAAAGTGCGGTTTATTCTCCGCATAAAATCCAAATCATTGGTGAAACAGACGAAGTGATTAGTATTGAGAAAATCCTAAAAGAGAAATTCCCACATTTAAGCATTTGCCGTTCTCATGCGAATTTCCTTGAAGTGATGCATAAATCCGCGACAAAAGGTAATGCAGTACGTTTTCTCGAAGATTACTTTCATGTGAAGATGGAAGAATGTGTTGCTTTCGGCGATAACTTTAACGATTTAGATATGCTAGAAAGCGTAGGATTAGGCGTGGCAATGGACAATGCACCTGATGAAATTAAACAGGCCGCTAATCGTGTCACTACTTCGCATAATGATGATGGAATTGCATTGATATTGAATGAGATTTTCCCTGAATAAATAAAAAGGCACCTTCTAGTTAAAAGAAAGCACCTTATTTTTATTTTCCTAAATTAAGCACTTTAAAGAGTGCAGTAAAAAATTTGTCATTCTCTTGTGGTAAGCCAATGCTAATACGTAAGTGATTTGGCATACCATAACCAGCAATTGGGCGAACAATCACGCCTTCACGCAATAATGCATCATAAATTGGTGCAGCAGGCTGTTTAAAATCAATGGTAATAAAGTTACCTTTAGACGGAATAAAGTCTAGGCCATATTGTTGACAGAAGGCTTCATAACGTTTCATTTCTTGGCGATTATTTTCCGCCACTTTTTCCACAAAGGCATCATCATTCATCACTGCAATTGCACTGGTTAAAGCAAGACTATTACAGTTAAATGGCTGACGAACACGATTTAATAAATCGGCAATTTCAGGATTAGAGACCGCGTAGCCAATGCGTAAACCCGCCAATCCATAAGCTTTTGATAGGGATCGAGAAACGATAAGGTTTGGGTATTTTTCCAGTAACGCAAAAGAATTAACCCGTTCACTAGGATGGGTAAATTCAGTATAAGCTTCATCTAATACCACAATTACATTTTCAGGGACTTTGGCCAAGAAAGCATCCAATTCAGCTTCCGTTAAGAAATTCCCTGTTGGATTGTTTGGATTGGCAATAAAAATCAGTTTGGTTTTATCTGAAAGTGCGGTCAAAAAACCATTTAAATCATGCCCCCAATTCTTAGATGGAATTTCTTTTGCGACGGCGTTAATGGCTTTGGTCACTAAAGGGTAAACAATAAAAGCATATTGTGAATAAATCACTTCATCATGCTCACCCGCAAAGGTATGAGCAAAGAGCTCTAATAAATCGTTAGAACCATTGCCAAGGGTGATTTGGTTCGGCTGCACACCAAATTTTTTTGCAATAGCTGTTTTAAGTTCAAAACCATTTGCATCAGGGTAGCGAGTTAAATGATCAAGTTGGGCTTGAATGGCTTTTTTCGCACTTTCAGGAAAGCCGAAAGGGTTTTCATTCGAGGCCAGTTTAACGATATCAGTAATGCCTAATTCGCGTTCGAGTTCTTCGATGGGTTTTCCGGCTTGGTAAGGTGAAAGAGATTTTACGCCTTGGTTGGCAACGTTGATATATTGCATATGCTTTCCTTATAAAGACGAGCGGGCCTTTCAGCCCGCACGTTGAGTTTAGTTAATCAGATAATTAGCTGTTTTCAGCTTCAAATTTTTTCATGAATTCAATAAGCGCCTGTACACCTTCTAATGGCATTGCATTGTAGATAGATGCACGCATACCACCTAGCACTTTGTGACCTTTTAAAGCTTGAAGCCCCGCAGCTGTAGATTCCGCAACAAACTTAGCATCAAGTTCAGGATTGCCTGTCACAAATGTGACATTCATGGTTGAACGGTTTTCTTTAGCCACGACGTTACGATAGAGTTTGCTGCTATCAATATAATCGTAAAGAGTTTGTGCTTTCACTGCGTTACGTTTTGCAATTTCTTTTAAGCCACCAATCGCTTGAATATGTTTGAAGACCAATGAACAGAGATACCAAGCAAATGTTGGCGGGGTATTGATCATGGAGTCAGCATCACGTTGTGTGGCGTAATTCCAAATTGATGGCGTCGCTTGGCGAGCATGACCAATTAAATCATCGCGAATAATTACAAGTGTAATCCCTGCTGGACCAAGATTTTTTTGTGCACCCGCGTAAATGACACCAAATTTGCTAATATCAATTTCGCGAGAGAGCACATTAGATGACATATCGGCTACAAGTACCGCATTGCCCACATTCGGTACATCAAAAATTTCAACACCGCTGATAGTTTCATTTGGGCAATAGTGAACGTAATCGTATTGTTCCGCAATGTCACTAAAATCAAGGTTGGTAATACGAGAGTGATCACCATTTTCCATAATGGTAATTTCATCAATTTCAGCAAAGTTACGCGCTTCTTTAGCCGCAGTTGCAGACCAGTGGCCGCTATTTAAGTAAAGTGCTTTGCCTTTCTCACCAATTAGGTTCATGGGTAATGCCGCAAATTGACCACGAGCCCCACCTTGTAGGAATAACACACGATAGTTATCTGGAATGTGATACACCTCACGTAGATCTTTTTCTGCTTGAGCAATCAATTCCATAAAATATTTGCCACGGTGACTGACTTCCATTACCGATACACCCTGACCAAGCCAGTTGGTTAGCTCAGCTTGTGCTTTGTGTAGTACCTCAGGGAAAATCATGGCTGGACCAGCACTAAAATTAAAGACTTTTGACATTGTGTTTCCTTATTTTATTTTGAATAGATTCTTCATTTTTACCACTACCGAATAGGATAATCAACTAAATCAAACAGTTTTTTGATCTAATCCATTAATTTAAATTTAAGCTTTTGACGGAGACGAAAAAAAAGGCTACATTACCAGAAGTTTATTTTTAACTTTGAGAGAGTCGATCATGGGAAATGTAAATAAATCCTTCCAAGAAGTGTTAGAGTATGTACGTTTATATCGTTTAAAAAATAAACTTAAGCGTGACATTGAAGACAACAATCGTAAAATTCGTGATAATCAAAAACGTGTCTTATTATTAGATAACTTAAATCAATATATCCGTGATGATATGAGTATTGAAGATGTTCGTGCGATCATCGAAAATATGCGTGATGACTATGAAGGCCGTGTAGATGATTACAACATTCGCAATGCGGAACTTTCTACTCAACGCCGTGAAACAAGCAATAAGATGAAAGAACAGAAAAAAGCACACGCGAAATTAGTGCAAGACGCGAATAAAATCACCTTATAAAATCCTAAAAGAAATGGCCGCACTTTGTTGAAGTGCGGTCATTTTTTTATGGTGTTTTTAGGATGAACTATAAATGATTAAACATCATAAGTGCCCATCACCACAGCTTGATCCAAAATATGCCCTTGCATCGCAAAATGTAGATCATTAAAACGGAATCCCGGTTTCAGGTTAAGTTTGGTATCGAGCGCATATACAATAAGCTCGTAACGATGTAAGCAGTTTGGTGGGGCCATACCACCATAGAATGAGGCTTCTTCGATATCAAATTGACCTAATTTACTCGCCCAAGTATTTGCACCTTGTACATAATCTGTTGCGGTTTGGCTTTCATTTTCTTGGATAACGGTACGTTCAAGATCCGCAATAAGCCAATGAATCCACACAAAGCCACTTGCCGTAATTGCATCTTTATCTTCTAAGACAACCGCAAAGGATTTAGTGCCTTGAGGGGCATCGTGAATTTCAAAGGGGATAGAGTAGGTCGGCATACCATTTGGGCTAAATTGTGTGCCGCGTTTGCCATATTTGTCTTCAAAAGCACCATTTTGAATGGCTGAACTGGTTACAAACATTGTTTTCTCCTTAATTTCTCACGGAATACACTTTAAATTTGGTGGTTTGAGCAAGGACTTCAAACTTACCGAAATGTTGCGCTAATAAATCGGGATAGGGCAGAAATGCATTAGCAACAATACGAAGTTCGCCACCTGCCGTCAAATGCCATTTTGCTTGTTGAATAAGTTCTTTAACCGCACGATAAGCGGTATCGATTCCATCGTGGAAAGGCGGGTTTGAAATAATTAGATCAAATTTTCCCTCAATATGGGAAAACACATCACTTGCGATAACATTGCCTTCAAGCTGATTTTCCACCAGTGTTTGACGGGCAGATTGAATTGCCATCGCATGAATATCGGTCATTGTAATATCCGCTTTAGGGTGATGTTTTTTGATCATTGAACCAATGACACCCGCCCCACAACCAACGTCTAGCACTTTGCCTTGAATTGGTGACATTAAGGTCGAAAGTAGAAGTGACGTTCCACTATCAAGTTCATTGGCACTGAATACCCCCGGTAAGCTGTAAATACGGAGATCGACTAATGCATCATTTTGGTAGCATTTCCAATAAGATTGAAGATCAAAGTGCGGTTGTTTTTGTAAGGAAAAATGGTATAAACCGCAACGACGTGCTGAATCGATTTTGCCAATTTCACCATAAGGTTCAAGTAGTTTTTCAGCTGAACGGACGCCACAACGATTTTCACCGATAATCAATACTTCTTGACCAATTTTACTTTTGGCGAGTAGTTGCATCAGCTGAAAATTCACTTCTTGTTTATTCTTCGTCCAATAATAAATAATCAAATCAGCTTGCGGTTGAAATTCAACCTCAAAATTGACCGCACTTTGGGTTTTAGCATAATCAAAATACCAGCTCCAAATCTGCACGGATTGACAATGTTTTTTCAATATTTGAGGAAAATCATCATTAATGCCGCCGGCAAGAAGAATTGATTTACCGCTAAAAAGGGGAAGATGGCGTTGTAAAACTTCGCTTTCGAGAGAAATCACGCTTTAAATCCTGTGGTTTATTGGTTAAAATTACGCGTTATTCTAGCAAAAGAAAACGATTTAAACGTATTTATTAAGGAATTATTTATGAAAAAAATCATCACTGCAGTCGCAATGGCAAGTTTATTGTCTGGCTGTCAATTAATCGAACAACTTCAAGGTAGCAAACAAAAACCTTCAACCTTACCAACAAGCTCAAAAGTTGAATTACCTGCAGCACAAGCACAAAGCTTAGATGCACAGTTTGAGCGTATTAAAAAAGGTAAGCAAGAAGTGACATTTAATGGCGAAAAATTCTATAAACAAACGAAAGCCTTTGATAAATCAGAAGACCCGCGTTTCTTAAGTGGTGCAGCGAATGTAGATCGTAGCAATCGCAAATTCATTATGAGCGAAACCTATTACCTAAAAGATGTTTCACATATTCCAGCACTGACCAATAAATATCTTGATGAAACTAAAAAAGTGTGTGATTTAAAAACCATTAGCGATGCGTCAGATGTTTATTATGCCTGCGATGGTAATGATTTCCAACGTCTTGTTGCTGTAGTACATCAAGCGAAAAATATTCTTTCTTTCCGTAGCTTAAAAGCGTATCAAGAAAAACCAACCGAAGCGCAAGAACAAGCGATTGTTAATGGTTTAAGAGATTATCCGCTAGATACTATCGCTCGTTAATCTATGGATAGACGCAATCTTCTTTTAAATGAAATGGGAATAACCCGTTGGCAGCTCCATCGCCCAGAAGTATTGCAAGGGGCGGTAGGTGTGAGTGTTTCAGAACAAGTGAAATTTATTGTAGT
>CABSXY010000080.1 GCA_902481695.1 uncultured Haemophilus sp.
CAATTAGGTAAACAAGATGTGGTTTTCGCAGGTGGTGCGGAAGAATTATCTTGGGAATGTGCAACTGAATTCGATGCAATGGGTGCAGTTTCAACTAAATACAATGATACCCCAGAAAAAGCGTCTCGTGCTTACGATGCAGACCGTGATGGTTTCGTTATCGCTGGTGGTGGTGCTGTTGTAGTGGTTGAAGAATTAGAACACGCATTAGCACGTGGCGCAAAAATCTACGCTGAAATCGTGGGCTACGGTGCAACCTCTGATGGTTACGACATGGTCGCACCAAGTGGTGAAGGTGCTGAGCGTTGTATGAAACAAGCAATGGCAACTGTGGATACCCCAATTGATTACATCAACGTACACGGTACATCAACACCAGTTGGTGATGTGAAAGAATTAGGTGCGATCAAAAATGTATTTGGTGACAAAATCCCAGCGATTTCTTCAACCAAATCAATGACCGGTCACTCTTTAGGTGCTGCTGGTGCACACGAAGCAATCTATACCTTATTAATGCTAAACAATGACTTCATTGCTCCAAGCATTAATATCGAAACATTAGATGAAGCGGCAGAAGGCTGCAATATCGTGACTGAAACAAAAGAAAATGCAGGTTTACAAACTGTGATGTCAAACAGCTTTGGTTTCGGTGGTACAAACGCAACTTTAGTTTTCAGACGTTATAACGGCTAATTAAAAAATCCTTAAAATCTAACCGCACTTTGGGGCTTCCAAGTGCGGTTTTTTCTTATCATTGCTTCTTTTTTCCTCGCTCATAAAAGAGAACAACATTTAAAATGTGATCTAGTTCAAATTTTTGAATAAAAGAATAAAATTTTTTTATTTTTATAAAAATCTATATAAAAACGCGATTCTCTATGTTTTTTATTTTTAATCTTTATTAAAAACTTTATTTTTTGATTTTTGCAGATTTTAATTCTTTTAAATTTGTTTTTTAGACTTTTGCAATGCTAGACAAGTTATTTTCTTTCGGTATGATGTTTCCATTGTTTTGACACGAATCGTAACAAATAAAAGTGCGGTCAGTTTTAGGAGTAAAATATGAAGAAATTATCCGGTGCGGAAATGGTGGTTCAGTCTTTGCGTGACGAAGGCGTTGAGTATTTATTTGGTTATCCAGGCGGTGCCGTATTGGATATTTATGATGCAATCCATACTCTTGGTGGGATTGAACATATTTTAGTCCGTCATGAACAGGCTGCGGTGCATATGGCAGATGGTTATGCGCGTGCGACAGGTAAAGTGGGTTGTGTGTTAGTAACATCAGGACCAGGTGCGACCAATGCGATTACGGGTATTTTGACCGCTTATACTGATTCGGTACCAATGGTGATCATTTCAGGTCAGGTAATGAGTAGCTTAATCGGTCGTGATGCGTTCCAAGAATGTGATATGGTGGGGATTTCTCGCCCAGTGGTTAAACACAGCTTTATTGTTAAAAAAGCAGAAGACATTCCAGGTATCTTGAAAAAAGCCTTTTATATTGCTTCAACAGGCCGTCCAGGTCCCGTTGTCGTAGATATTCCAAAAGATACCGTAAATCCAAATTTAAAATATCCTTACGAATATCCAAAATCTGTTGAGCTTCGTTCTTATAATCCAACGGTAAATGGTCATAAAGGTCAAATTAAGAAAGCATTAAAAGCATTATTAGTGGCTAAAAAACCGGTTTTATTCGTGGGTGGTGGTGCAATTGCGGCAGGCTGTCATGAAGAATTAACACAATTCGCACAACGTTTAAATTTACCGGTTACCTCATCGTTAATGGGGTTAGGCGTGTACCCAAGTACGGATAAACAATTTTTAGGCATGCTTGGGATGCACGGGACTTATGAAGCCAATACAGCGATGCATGAAAGTGATTTAATTCTTGGTGTTGGCGTTCGTTTTGATGACCGAACCACTAACAACTTAGATAAATATTGCCCGAATGCAAAAGTGATTCAGATTGATATTGATCCAACCTCTATTTCTAAAAACGTACCAGTAGCCATTCCAATTGTAGGTAATGCGAAAAATGTATTGGATGAGTTCTTAAGCTTATTAGGTGAAGAAATTGGTTCGCGTCCTCAAAACCAATTAGAAGATTGGTGGAAACAAATTGATGAATGGAAAGCGAAAAAATGCTTGGATTTCGACCGCACTTCAGGCGTCATCAAACCACAGCAAGTGATGGAAGCGGTGTATCGCATTACAAAAGGCCAAGCTTATGTGGCATCCGATGTAGGGCAACACCAAATGTTTGCCGCATTGCATTATCCGTTTGATTTACCGCGTCGTTGGATCAATTCAGGTGGCGCAGGTACCATGGGCTTTGGTTTACCAGCTGCATTAGGGGTAAAACTTGCGCATCCTGAAGCAACTGTGGTTTGTGTAACGGGTGATGGCAGTATTCAAATGAATATCCAAGAGCTTTCAACAGCGACACAATATGGCATTCCAGTTGTGGTGATTTGTTTGAACAACCACTTCTTAGGCATGGTAAAACAATGGCAGGATTTGATTTACTCTGGCCGCCATTCTCAAACTTATATGAATTCTTTACCGGATTTCGTGAAGTTAGCAGAATCTTATGGTCATGTGGGAATTCAAATTTCGACACCAGATGAATTAGAAAGCAAATTACAAGAAGCCTTCAGCATTAAAAATAAATTGGTCTTTGTTGATATTAACGTTGATGAAACCGAACACGTTTACCCAATGCAAGTTCGCGGCGGGGCGATGAATGAGATGATTTTAAGCAAACCACAAGAGGAGAAAGAATAATGCGTAGAATTTTATCTGTTTTATTAGAAAATGAATCCGGTGCATTATCTCGTGTGGTCGGCTTATTTTCCCAACGTGCATTTAACATTGAAAGCTTAACTGTGGCACCAACCGACGACCCAACCCTTTCTCGTATGACGATTGAAGCAGTGGGTGATGAGCAAGTGCTCGAACAAATCGAAAAGCAACTTCACAAGTTAGTAGATGTGTTTAAAGTGATTAACTTGAGTGAACATGAGCACGTTGAGCGTGAAGTATTGTTAGTGAAAGTACGTGCAACGGGTTCATCACGTGATGAGTTAAAACGTTTAGCCGATATCTTCCGTGGTCAGATTGTAGATGTCACAACAAAATCCTACACCATTCAATTGACGGGTACAAAAGATAAATTAGATGCTTTTGTTGAGGCGGTGAAAGAAGAAAGTACATTACTTGAGATTGTTCGTTCAGGCTTAATTAGTCTTTCCCGTGGCGAGAAAAATATTCTCTAATGATGTGGAAAGTGCGGTTAAAAATGACCGCACTTTTAAAAACGAAAAAAGGAAGTCATAATGGACTTCCTTTTTGTTTATTCTGAATGGATGTTAGGCTTCCGATTTATTGGTTAATGCGATATATAAGCAAACTGCAAAGCCGGCAACTAAAAGATGAGGCGTAAAGGCTGCAACGCCAGAAGGAGCCGCTGCTAAGCCAAAGTTATGTGCCGCAGCTGCGCCAAGTAGCATACCGAGTACAAATAATGCAGAGTCATTGTTCCCTTCACCAATATTAACTAATTGCTTACCAGGGCAACCGCCGCCTAATGCAAAGCAAAGACCACAAAGCGCCATAGAAAGGAAATTGTAGAGATAGTCATTATGCGCGATAGGTTGTTTTTCAAAGCCTAAATGGAATTGACCTAATAAGGCATTGGTTATTGCTGCAAAGACTATCAGTGCAATCACACCATTTAATAAATGTGCATCACGGAAGAGGACAAAGTTTCGGAATGCCCCAATTGTGCAAAAACGTGATTTTTGCATCAGCACACCAAGAAGTAATCCGCCAGCAAGTGACATCCAAATAGCCGCATGTTGTGCACCAGGGCCTTTTTCAGATGTGTAAATTGCTAAATTTTCACCAAATTTAAATTGGGTTAAGGCTAAAACAAGCAAAATCACGGCAAAAATTGGACCAATTAAACCTGAAGATCGGCTTTGTTCCTTAGATTTACCTAATGAGAATCCTCGATTAGCGAAGAAAATGCCACCCAATACGCCAGCAAATAATCCTACAATACCTGCAATTGCAGTGAGATCACCGCCACCTAATCGTAAATAAGCACGCCATGGACAACCTAAGAAAATGAGCGCACCAAGCATCGCAAAAAAGCCTAAGCTAATACGAGCAAGTGGGGCGGAGCCACCACGAGGTTTAAATTCCTTAGATAAGAATGCACTGGCGAGTGCTCCTAAAACTAATCCAATGAGCTCAGGGCGAAGGTATTGCAATGGGGCGGCGTGGTGTAATCCAAGCGATCCGGCTGTATCGCGTAAGAAACAAGCCGCACAAAATCCCATATTACCAGGATTGCCATTATAAGTGAGAAGTGGCGCAACGATACCAAGTGCAGCACCTGCAACCACAGGCCAAGTTAAAATTTTCATAATTAGACCCTTGTGATATCTGAAGTTAAATTGAATTGTGTGTTTTTAATAATAAAAACAAAGGTATTGTAGAAAGAGTTGAAAAATAAAGAAAGTTTATTTTCGTGAAATTGTGAGCAGGATCAAAGATTTATTTTAGGTCGCATGAACTTTTCAATATATCCCCTAACGAATTGATAAATAGGTATTATTTGGCAGTTGTGTTAGTATGTAGATTAGCCTTAATTTCTTGTGTTATAGGCTAAGAAAAGTGAAAATAATCAAAGCTTATTTAGTGAGAATTCTCATCAGATATAAAGGTAACTCTTTCTGGAAGGAGCAACACTAATGCTTATAAAAAATAAGAGTTGAATTAAAGGAAAAAGTATTTATGAGTAAGTTTATTAAATTAACTTTGAAGTTTGTAAGCTTTCTATGTATTACTATATTTTTAGTGTTTTTAATATTCACTTTTAACTATAGATCTTATAATGATTATCACTACAACTCACCAGAAGAGTTCTTTAACTCAGAGTCATTTTCATGGTACGTGAATATTTTTCCTAAAAGTGCTAATAATATATTCTTGAGGGCTTTTATAGAAACCAATGAAATGATTGTTGTTTTTGATGTTAATAAGACTGATGAAATACCTATTTCTCAATTTTACAAGGTGGCCTCTATCGATAGAGGTATGGCTTTCTTAAAAGATGTAAATATTCCAGGTTCTAAAAAACAATATTTTTTAGAAGGTGGTAATTTAAATTTATATTGTTATATTTATCAAAACCAATTTCCTTATCTAGTGAGTCGATCTGATTCAGAGAATAATGATATAGCACATTATATATTTATATCACTCAGAACAGATGAGGTTCCAGAGCTTTGTCAATAAATTTGAATCTTATAAAGTATTTTTACCACTTAAAATGTTTTGTTTACGCATATCTCTCCAAGTGCAATTCCACAATATCGACTAAATGTCGAAGAAATGTGGTGTCTTGGTCGTTGTGGAAACGGTCAGTATCTCGAGATTTAAAGAGTAAAAGTGCGGTTAAATTTAACCGCACTTGGGATATGTTATTCAGCAGGGTACCAATGCAAATGTTCAAAGGCTATCTGACATGTTTCCCCTTCTTTCGGACCAGAATCTCGTCGTCCAATTTGAACACGAATATCTTGATCTCCAACTTGGATATTATAATCCGTCACTTCACCAAGATAAGAGCGACGTTTTACGACACCAGGGATTCCACCTTGTTGAACAAATTCAATGTCAGATGGACGGCTTGCTAATATGGCTTTACCTTGTGAAAGTAAGTCATTATTTGGCATTTCTGGAAGATTAAAAATACCATCAACTTTATCAATATGAATACCTTGCGATGATAGGTTTACATTTAATTGATTTGATAACCCGATAAAATTGAAGACAAACTTGTTAGCTGGGTTGTTATAAATATTTAATGGGGTATCAATTTGTTGTACCGCCCCTTTCTTCATGACCATAATACGATCTGAAAGTGCCATCGCTTCAGATTGGTCATGAGTCACATAAATAATTGAGAACCCAAATTTTTTCTGTAATGCCTTAATTTCAAAACGCATTTCTTCGCGAAGATGGGGATCTAAGCTTGATAATGGTTCGTCTAGTAACATGACGTCTGGGTTGATTGCTAATGCTCTAGCAAGAGCCACACGTTGTTTTCCGCCACCAGATAAATCATCAGGGCTTTTCTTGACAACACTAAGTAAATTAGTGTGTCTTAAGGCATCAGTTGTTCGTTTTTCAATTTCTTGAGCTGAAATATTTTTGAGTTTTAACGGAAAGGCAACGTTATCATATACTGTCATATGTGGCCATACCGCAAAGGCCTGAAATACCATACCGAAATTGCGTTTCTCTGGTGGAAGATAGAAATTGTTTTTCTTCGATGACAGTAATTTATCACCGACTTTAATTTCCCCTCCGTCTAAGTCTTCAAAGCCTGCAATCATTCGTAGAGTAGTTGTTTTTCCACAACCTGATGGTCCTAGCATAGAGAAACATTCGCCTTTTTCGATAGAAAGGTTAAGATCTTCAATGGCAATAACATCACCAAATTTTTTCATGACATGATTTAATTGAATATAGCTCATCTTTTACTCCTAACCTTCTATTTTTGAGTTTTCTTTTCAGCATAACGTTTAATAACGGTTTGACCTAACACAATGATTATTAGGGCGATACCCGCTAATGCCGCAGAATAAACGGTTTCACCGTCTTCATTTAGAGTATAAATTGCTACCCCGATGGTTCGTGTAGAAGGACCATATAACATAACAGAAACGGTCAATTCACGTAGTGCTGGAAGGAAAATTAGGAAGAAAGCAGCAATCATCCCTGGTCTTACGAGTGGGATAACAATATCTTTTAAGGATTGCCACATACTTGCTCCACATGCTCGAGAAGCTTCAACTAATGAATCATGTACTTGCTCAAGTGCAGCAGAGTTGGCTTTGAGTGAGAAAGCCATATAACGTGCAATGTAAGCAATTAAAATAATCCAAACTGTGTTGTAGAGATTGATGCCAAATTTACCACTCCAGGCAAGGATCACCCCAAGAGCAATTACAGAGCCAGGCACGGAGAATGGCAACATCCCTAAGAACTCAAGAATGCCTTTTCCGCGAACACGCATTTTAACGATAACATAAGAAATCATTACCCCTGCAAACATGGTAATCAATGCTGCTGCGAGACCGAGGGTTACACTATTGCGAATAGCATCTTTTGTTAACTGCCATTCAAATAAGATGAATTTATAGTTATCTAATGTGAGATTTTCCCATGTAATTGGTAATCCATAGGTTTTTAATCCGCCAACAAGGAAAATCGTGACTGTAGGCAATACGATTGTAAAAGCGATATAGAGTAAGCAAATAACAAGCAACGGTTTTCTCAAACCACGAAGTTTTACTTCGATAGGTCTAAAGCTTTTACCTGCAATAATTTGGAATCGACCTTTATTTAAGATTTTGTTTTGTAACCAAATAATCAGTGCCGCAGTGAATACTAAAACAGTTGCAAGTACAGTACCGGTACGAATGGCTTCAAAACTACCCGCACTTTGGTGAATACGTTCATAAATGAGGGTTGGAATGTTGAAAATACCATTTTCTACGCCTAGTACGGCAACTGTACCAAAGTGAGCCATAGAATAGAGCATAATGAGTAATGCACCAGAAAGAATACTTGGCATGACGAGTGGAATGGTAATTTTACGTGTAATGGTAAAGAGGCTTGCGCCAGAGATTCTCGCTGATTCTTCTAATGTAGGATCCATGCGCTCCAATGCACCACAGACTTGGATAAAGACGAATGGGAAAAGATACATCGTTTCTACAGCCATAATACCGGCATAGCTATAGATATTAAAAATAGGTCCATCAAATCCTAAATCCATGAAGAATTGGTTAATGTAGCCAGAACGCGGTGAAAGTAACATTTTCCAAGCTAATGCCCCAATGAAAGAAGGAAGCATAAAAGGCACAAGGAACATGACTTTCATAAAACCTTTATAAGGTAGATCTGTTCGAGTCACTAACCAAGCAAAAAATGTACCAATAATCGTACTCATCACAGTTACGCCAGATGC
>CABSXY010000081.1 GCA_902481695.1 uncultured Haemophilus sp.
ACCGCTAATTTAAAGGTTTCATTACCTTGCATTTCAATATAGCCAGATTTCTCCACGCCACGCTCAGCTTGTGGAAGTAGTAATGCCGCATTGTTATCTGGCGATGCATGTAAATGCGTTGAAATAATGCCTTCTTGCTCCGATGCCTCTAAAATCACGGCACCCGCACCATCACCAAATAACACGACAGTGCTACGATCGGTTTCGTCTAATTTACGCGAGTTAAGATCTGCACCAATCACAAGGGCTTTTTTCACGCTACCTGAACGAATAAATTTATCCGCTACGCCTAAAGCATAAACAAAACCTGTACAAGCCGCTGCTAAGTCAAAAGAAATCGCGTCTTCAATACCTAATAAACCTTGAACTTGGCAAGCTGAACTTGGATAAGCGTGAGAACCACTGGTTGTCGCAACGATGATCAACTCAATTTCTTGAGGAGCAAGATTGGCCATTTCAAGTGCTTTTTTGGCGGCTTCACATCCCATTGTTGCAACAGTTTCATCTGCTGCTGCAATACGACGTTCACGAATGCCTGAACGAGTCACGATCCATTCATCTGAAGTATCAACCATTTTTTCCAAATCCGCATTGGTACGAATATGGCTCGGCAAATAGCTACCGGTGGATAAAATTCTACTATTCATCATATCAAAACTTATTAATTAATAACGTTGTAAACCCGCCAAGATTTTTTGTGGAATTTGCAAACGCGCTTGTAAAGCTGCATCCGCAATTGCACGAGCAAATGCATCCACATTTGCGCTGCCATGGCTTTTCACCACAACAGCCGTTAATCCGAGTAAAGATGCTCCATTATATTCATCTGGGTTAATGCGTTTCAAGCGATGATAAGCATCCTTAAAGAAAAAACGCAGAATAAATTTGGCAAATGATTTAAAAATAGGCTGTTTTTCTTTTCCTTTCAGAAGAGATAACAGATTCTTAGCTGCCCCTTCAAGGGTTTTTAATGCAATATTTCCCGAAAACCCATCACTCACGATCACATCAGCCACACCATTTAATAAAAAGTTACCTTCAATAAAGCCGGTATAATTAAGTGCGGTCGATTTTTCTAATAAATTCGCGGCTTCACGAATGGATTGATGTCCTTTAATTTCTTCCACACCAATATTGAGTAAGGCAATACGTGGATAAACTAAGTTCAATCGGTTTTCGGCAAAGATCGAGCCCATGACGGCAAATTCATAAAGATTTTGAGCAGAACATTCTACGTTTGCGCCTAAATCTAACATCACGGTTTTATCACCCGTCATCGACGGTAATAAGGATACCAACGCTGGGCGTTGAATTCCCTCTAAAGGCTGTAAGAGTACCTTTGATAATCCCATCAATGCGCCCGTATTTCCTGCACTCACACAACCTTGAGCCTCGCCTTTCTGAACCATTTCAATAGCTAAACGCATCGACGTACCTTTGCTATGACGCAATGCATGAGAAATACCTTGATTGTTATCAATAGTCTTAGCGCAATGATGAATTTGAATACGTTCTAAAAGGGAAGAAGGTGCATTTTCCAGTAAAGGGGAAATTTGTTGGCTATCGCCAAACAGCACTAAAGAGAGCATTGGATCTGCTTCCAATGCTGAAAGAGATGCGGGGATAGTAATACGGGGACCAATGTCCCCGCCCATCACATCTAACGCTAAGGTTAGACGGTTCAAGTGAATACCTTATAAGTAAAATTACTTATTGATCACTTTGCGACCACGGTAGTAACCGTCAGCAGTTACGTGGTGGCGTAAGTGAGTTTCACCGCTTGCTTTATCCACTGATACTGCAGCAGTAGTTAATGCATCGTGTGAACGACGCATATCACGACGTGAACGAGATTTTTTGTTTTGTTGAACAGCCATTGGCTATACTCCTAAATTTAATTTACTTTTGCTTTAAATTAGCTAATACAGCGAACGGGTTCGGTTTTTTTGCCAATTCTTCAGGCAATTCGCCAAAAACCTGTTCGTGCGCGGACACTTCACAGTGTTCAGATGAATGCATTGGAACAAGCGGTAGAGCTAAAATAAGTTCGTCTTCCACTGCACCAAGTAAATCTATTTCACCAAACTCATTAAATTCGATTGGCTCATAAATTTCCGGCAAGTCATCAGCCTGATCCCAATTAGCCACTGGACTATACATAAAATGACATTCCAATGTTTGTTTGAATGGTTCGCCACAACGTTGACAGTCTAATTCGACATCAACTTGTACTTGCCCTTTCATTACCACTAATTTTTGTGGATCAATATAAAACGATAATGTTACCTGTGCATCGCTGAGCACTTTCCCCGTAGATTCAGCTAAACGCACTAACTGACTAGCGGTATAATAACCATCATAATCAATTCTTTGTTGAGCGTCTTTAACCGGATCAACGGTTAGGGGTAGTTTTACCTTTTGCATAGGGTGCGAATATTACCTGTTGTCAATAAAATAGTCAAAGGAAATTCGCACTAATTATGAGAAAAGTTCAATCTCTATCTAAACTCTCTCAAGATTTACACCTTTGCAAAGTGCGGTCATTTTTTCCTGTGTTTTACTCGGCATGCTCACTCAAGAAGCCTCCACTTTGATGTTTCCAAAGGCGAGCATAAAGGCCATTTTGTTCAAGCAACTCTGCGTGAGTCCCTTGCTCGACAATTTGCCCTTTATCTAACACGATTAAACGATCCATTGCCGCAATAGTGGATAAACGGTGAGCGATGGCAATAACCGTTTTATTTTCCATCATCTTATCAAGACTTTCTTGGATCGCGACTTCCACTTCGGAGTCTAGCGCACTGGTCGCTTCATCCAACAGTAAAATTGGTGCATCTTTTAACATGACACGCGCAATGGCAATACGCTGGCGTTGTCCACCCGACAGTTTCACCCCGCGCTCACCAACATGAGCATCATAGCCTTTTCTACCCTGTGCATCGCTGAGATAAGGGATAAAATCTGCCGCTTCGGCACGTTTAGCCGCATTGATCATTTCTTCATCTGTCGCAGTTGGGCGACCATAAATGATGTTATCGCGAACAGAACGGTGTAAAAGCGAGGTATCCTGTGTTACAAGACCAATCTGACTACGAAGACTTTCTTGGCTTACATCTAAAATATTTTGACCATCAATAGTAATTGAGCCTTCTTGTGCCTCGTAGAAACGTAAAAGTAAATTCACAATGGTTGATTTGCCCGCACCAGAACGACCAATTAAGCCCACTTTTTCACCTGGTTTAATAGTGAGATTAAAATGGTTAAGCAACGGTTTATTCGGATCATAGGCAAACGAAATATCGTTAAATTTGATTTCGCCTTGTTTTACTTCTAATGCAACACAATTTGGCTTATCAACAATGGTATGCGGTTTGGTTAGTGTTGCCATACCATCATTCACTGTCCCGATATTTTCAAATAAACGAGCTGATTCCCACATAATCCAACGAGAAAGACCATTTACACGTAACGCCATCGCGGTTGCTGTAGCTACTGCTCCCACACCGACTTGACCGTTTTGCCACAACACCACGCCTAAAATCGCGGTGCTTAACGTTAAGAAGATATTGGTTGCATACGTTAAGGTATCTAATGAACTCGCCAAACGCATTTGTGCATGCACGGTGACCATAAATTCTTCCATGGAACGTTTTGCATAATTGGCTTCTCTCGCATCATGTGAAAATAGTTTCACCGTTGCAATATTTGAGTAAGCATCCGTAATACGCCCTGTCATTAGAGATCGCGCATCGGCTTGTCGTTGTGCGGTTTTGGCTAAACGAGGAATAAGCATACGTAAAATAGTCACAAATGCTACAATCCATAAGAAAAACGGCACTAAAAACCAAGTATCTAAAGCGGCAAGCACCAAACCTGACGTAATAAAATATACGGCAACATACACCAGCATATCCGCAATGGTCATGACGGTATCACGCACCGCAAGAGCAGTTTGCATCACTTTCGCCGATACACGACCTGCAAATTCATCTTGGTAGAAACTTAAGCTTTGTCCCAGCATCAAACGGTGGAAATTCCAACGCAAACGCATTGGAAACACCCCTTGTAACGTTTGTAAGCGTACATTCACGCCCACAAATGACCATACAATACTGAAAATAAGTAAGGCGGCCATGCCAGCAAGCAAATGCCCTTTTTCTTGCCAAAGCGTGGTTGGTGTATAAGCACCTAGCCAATCCACTAATAAGCCCATGAATTGGAAAAGTAAGGCTTCCATCACGCCAGTACCGACCGTCAATACCGCGAGTAAAAAGATCCAGCCTTTCATGCCATCAATGCTTGACCAAATAAAACGGAACAAGCCTTTTTCAGGCGTCGTTGGATTGCTTTCTGGATAAGGATTTAAACGGTTTTCAAACCATGAAAATATTTTATTAAACATAACAATACCTTAAAAAATTAAAGGCGATAGAGCCGCCTAAAGTGCGGTCATTATAACGCAAGTTTTAAACGATGGGCTAGGTTTTGCGAAATTGGCTCGGTGAAAGCCCATAAATTGCTTTAAATGCCTTACTAAAATGTGCTTCTGATTGATACCCTATTTCAAGGGCAATCGCTAAAATGGTCTTTTGCGTATTTTTCAATAAAACAGCCGCCATTTCTAACCGCACTTGTGTGAGAAATTTTCCTGGGGGCATCCCAAGTTGTTGTTGAAAGATACGCATAAAGGTCGCACGAGACATGGAAGCCAACTCTGCTAATTGCTCAATATTCCAATTTAATTGAGGTGAAAACAGGATTTTTTCAAGGACTTGATTCAGCCTTTTATCCTGCAACGCGGCTAATAAACCTTGATTAAGCAAACCTATTTGCTGAGCATGACGCAAAATATAAATAAACAACACATTTGATAGCGCGTCTATCACGGATTTTGTGCCTTGCTCCGATTTCTCAGCTTCTTGTAAAAAAAGTGAAACCAAAGGCTGCACAGGCGTATTTTGTAGCGAAAGATGCAAATAGTCTGGCAATGAATCAATTAATAATGACGGTTTTTGGTAATAAAATGTTCCACAAAACATCTTCAGATCGGGCGTACCAGCCCCTATTTGATGGACATTAAAAAGTGCGTTTGATTGCGCTCTCTGTAGGCTATTCTCTCTTTTTTGTTGAGAACTACCCAAAAAGTGCGGTCGATTTTGAGGGAGAAAAAAGAGATCGCCCTTCTTCAAATGAAACTGTTTTCCCGCAAAGGTTACCCAGCACTCACCTTGCTCAATTAAATGAAATAAACCTTGGTATTCCGCCGTATCTGGCTGATGTTCGACTTGCCAATCTCCTTGAAACAAGCAGCGAATATTAATTTCCCCGCGCACTTGCGCCAGCTGTGTTAATTTATCTAAATAATCCATTGTGAGATTTTCCGTCTAAAAGTTAAGACAATTTGACAAGTATCATACGCTAATCTGCTTATAATTCCTCTCGAAATTTGTACTAAATTTAAGGAGAAAAACTATGTTTGCAGATTGGAAAAATGATGTAGCACACGTTAAAAAATCATTCGGTGCATTAGGTAAAAAATACCCTAAAATGTTACAAGCTTACGGCGCATTAGGTGCGGCTGCAGCAGAAGGTAACGTATTAGATGCCAAAACCCGTGAATTAATTGCATTAGCAGTTGCAGTAACAACACGTTGTGAAAGCTGCATTGGCGTGCATGCTGATGAAGCGGTGAAAGCAGGTGCAACTGAAGAAGAAGTGGCAGCAGCATTAGCGATGTCTATCGCATTAAATGCAGGTGCAGCTTACACCTACTCTCTTCGTGCATTAGAAGCTTACAATGCACAAAAAGGCGAATAATTCGCAAGGAACTTTATGATTCTTTTAGCCCTCATTTGAGGGCTTTTTTATCTCTAAAATTGACCGCACTTTAAAATAAATTCAAGGCTCTCATCTGAGCTACCACTTGCTCTACCTGAATTTCAGCCATTAAATTTTTGCCTTTTAATTTAGTCGCCCAAGGCAATTCACCTGAAGGTTTTCCTTGTTCTTTTTGCACATTTTCTTCATATACTGACACCACATTATCCAGATTATGATAAGGTGCGGTGCGCAATGGGTTGTGGTAAGCATATAATCCAATCACTGGTGTGCCTTGCGTGGTCGCAATATGAGCCGGACCAGAATCGGGCGAAATCACTAAATTTGCTTGATGAATTAATGCAGCAAGTTGTTTTAAACTGGTTTTTCCAGAAGCATCAACCGGTTGAAAATCACAAAGTGCGGTAATTTTTTTTACCATTTCTAATTCGCGTTTTGCTGGTGAGCTGCAAAAAATTACATTCACATTATGTTGATGAGCAATATTTGCCACTTCCGCATAACGCTCCACCAACCAATCTTTCTCGGCTTTACTGGAGCAAGGAGAAATAATCAGATTTTTACGTGTAGGATCAATAAACTGTTTGGCGTATTCGCGATCTGCATCAGAGATCGCTAATTGCCAAGAAAGCATTTCTGCCGGTGGAACACCAAGATAATCCGCAAAAGCCATGAAACCCTCTAGCACATGAGGCGTTTCCGGATCTTGAACTCGGCGATTCACAAACAACCACTGCCCTTCTCGAGAACGTTTTTTGCCAAACCCAATTTTATATTTCGCTTGAATACCAAGAGAGATAATCGAAGCACGAAATGCCGTCTGCATATTCAAAAGCGCATCAAATTGATTGTTTTTCAAAAACATCCATAAATTCCACACGCCTTTCCAACCGCTCTTTTTATCGTAAGGGACAAGTTCCACGCCTTCAATGCCAGAAAGCAAGCCCATTTCTGTTTTCCCCACAATCCACGTTAATTTGGTTTGCGGCCAATGACGTTGAATATGCTGCACCACAGCAAGTGCATGGCAAACATCACCCACGGCAGATAAGCGCAAAATACAAAGTGATTTAGGGGGAGAGGTAAAAAGTGGATAATGGGACATTTGAATTCCTCGCGCATTTAATTTCCGTCTATTAACCCAAAATAATTTTATGAAAACAAAGGGCGAATTTATTTAATTCGCCCTTTTATTTATCTAGATTGCTACTTTTTAGGACCTAATCCTTCCGCAACAATATGCCCGTTCACATAGTGCTTAATAAAGATAACCTTACCATCTTTATCAAAATATTTCCACATTCCTTGCTCTACGCCATTTTTTAATTCGCCTTGCGAGATAAGTGTTTCTGATTCATCATAATATTTAGTCGTTTTGACGCCATTAATTTCAACCACCTCCGATTTTATCTTACCGTTAGGATGAAAAGTCTGATTCTCTATTGTTGAACGAATATACGCCGTAGCAGAACCAATACAAAAAAGTGCTAAAACAGTAAATAGAGGTTTTTTCATAGCTAATTTTCTCATATTAAATAGATAGTCATCAAAATAATTTCTGGAAAAAATATAACCTAACAAAATAAATATGTAAAGTAGTGCTTTTCACTTCTATTCATTTTATAACATAAAATCACACTGCAAGCGGTAAAATTCTGCGAAAATTTTACGAATTAACAAAATACAGATGTCTCACTACTTATATGATGTGATATGATCTGCTTCACAACTTTGACATAAAATAAGATGAAAAGCTTGTAATGCTAGAAAATCAGCGTATTTCAAGTAGAATGAGAGCATTTTCTATTATTCGGTTCAACTAAAATGCTTGAATTCCAACAAGATAATCAATTCTTTCTTTTTAATCTCACTGAAAAACCAACTGAACCCGCTTCATTTTTTGAATCGGCTTTTTGGGAAAAACAACAACGGATTACCGGTTCAGCCATAGGACGCGGCACAACCTACTTCCTAAATACAAAAGATCTGTTTGGGGTAAACACTGCCCTTCGTCATTATTATCGCGGTGGTTTATGGGGAAAATTCAACAAAGATCGCTATCGTTTTCAATCATTGACTGAAACACGTAGCGTGGCAGAATTTCAGCTGTTAAATCAACTCCATCAAGCTGGTGTAGCCGTACCTAAACCGATTGCTGCACGTGTTAAAAAAGGCA
>CABSXY010000082.1 GCA_902481695.1 uncultured Haemophilus sp.
GCATAGCGTATGGGCTCACCATCTTTACTTAATTTGATGATACCTATATTGCCCATTTATTTTTTAATATTCCTTTAGCGGCACGAATGAGTTTGCAGGCTTTGCAAAGTGTACCGACTGAACAGCATCAACTCGCTGCACAATTGAATATCAAAGGTTTCACATTTTTCCGTTTAATTGAATGGCCTTATTTGAAAAGCCAAATCGTGTCAGCCTTTGTATTGATTTTTATGCTGTGTTTCACCAGTTTTACGATAGTGTTGGCACTGGGTGGCGGGCCACAAAACAGCACATTAGAAGTTGCGATTTACCAAGCCATTTTCTTTGAATTTGATTTACCCAAAGCCGCACTTTTTGCACTTATACAATTTGCGTTTTGTTTTGCGTTATTTTCGCTTTCACAATATTGGGCAAAAGCACCTGAAACGCAGATTTCGCAACGTTATCGATGGGTTTTACCTGTTTCAAGTGCGGTCAAATTTGGACATGTTTTTGTCTTATTCTCGGTATGCTTATTTATTTTAAGTCCCTTATTCAATATTGTTTTTCAAGGTTTGTCTGCGACCCAATTATTTGGCTATTGGCAAAATCCACAATTATGGAAGGCGCTTGCTTATTCATTAACTATGGCACCGACAGCCGGGATTTTATCAGTATTATTTGGATTCTTCTTATTGTTACTCTCCCGTCAGCTACAATGGTTATATCACCCTAAATTAGCCCACTTAATTTTAACGGGGGGCATGATGATTTTAGCCATTCCTACAATCGTTTTAGCGGTAGGCTTATTCCTTTGGTTACAAGATATTGATTTTTCAGCAGGGCATTTGTTTGTAGTGGTATCTGTTTGTAATGCCTTGGCTGCCTTGCCATTTGTGATCAAAATTCTCAATATACCAATGAATCAATCGATGCAATATTATGAAAAACTCTGTTTATCGCTGAATATTACAGGTTGGCAGCGTTTTCGTTTAATTGAATATCCGTTGCTAAAAGCTCCGTTGAAATATGCTTTGGCGCTCGCGACGACCTTATCACTCGGCGATTTTACAGCGATAGCCTTATTTGGTAGCCCTGACTTCACTTCGTTGCCTCATTTGCTTTATCAACAAATCGGACAATATCGAAGCCAAGAAGCGGCAGTGACAGCATTAATTTTATTGGGCTTATGTTTAGGTTTATTTATGTTTATTGAAGGGCAGAAGGAACAATATGATTAAATTAAATAATGTAGTATTCAATTACCAATCCATGCCGATGGTATTTGATTTACAGATTCAAGCCCAGGAAAAAATCGCCATCATTGGTGAAAGTGGTGCAGGAAAAAGTACCTTGCTGAACTTAATTGCTGGCTTTGAATATGCCGATAGTGGGGAGATTTGGCTCAATGGTGAAAATCATACCAAAACGGCACCTTTTGAACGCCCCGTTTCTATGCTATTTCAGGAAAATAATCTCTTTACTCATCTTTCCGTAGAAGAGAATATCGCTTTAGGTTTAAAACCGAATTTAGCCTTAAATACAGAAGAAAAAGCACTTGTAGAACAAGCTGCAAGTGCGGTCAATTTACAGGATTTTTTAACGAGAAAACCGACCGCACTTTCAGGTGGACAAAAACAGCGAGTGGCGTTGGCACGCTGTTTGCTACGAGATAAACCCATTTTATTATTGGATGAGCCTTTTTCTGCACTAGATCCTAAATTACGCATTGAAATGCAGGATTTAATGGATCAATTATGTGAAGAGAAAAAACTCACCATGTTACTGGTGACGCATCAACCCAAAGAAATTGAACGGCATATTGATCGAGTGATTGAAATTCATCAAGGAAAAGTGATCTGATCTCTTTTTATCATATTGCAGAGTAATATGCTCAACTTAATAAAAGCGACATAGCTTAAACGAGGAAAATATAATGACCACAACAAATGTAGTACAGCTTTCATCCATTACACCTCACCCCTCAGTAGAGTATTGGTCTGTTTGTAAAGTCGAAGCGCTATTTGAGACCCCTTTTTTAGAATTAGTCTATCGTGCAGCTCAAGTGCATCGAGAGCATTTCAACCCTGGCGCAATACAGTTATCGACGTTAATGTCGATTAAAACGGGTGGCTGTCCGGAGGACTGTGGTTATTGCCCACAATCAGCACGTTATCAAACAGGCGTACAAAATCAGCAGATCTTGGATATTGATGAAATTGTCGAAAAAGCCAAAATCGCTAAAGCACGTGGTGCAGGGCGTTTTTGTATGGGCGCAGCATGGCGTGGTCCTAAGCCTAAAGATATGGAAAAAGTGACGGCGATTATTCGTGCGGTAAAAGATATTGGCTTAGAAACGTGCGGTACCTTTGGGTTGTTGCAAGATGGTATGGCGGAAGAGTTAAAAGATGCAGGATTGGATTATTACAACCACAATCTAGATACCGCGCCAGAGAATTATCACAATGTCATTGGCACACGCCGTTTTGATGATCGTTTAAGTACACTAGGAAAAGTGCGTCATGCTGGTTTGAAAGTTTGCTGTGGCGGTATTGTGGGCATGAATGAAACCCGTAAAGAGCGAGCAGGCCTCATTGCAAGTTTGGCAAATCTTGATCCGCAGCCAGAGTCCGTGCCAATTAACCAATTAGTGAAAGTAGAAGGCACACCAATGGCAGATGCAGCTGATTTAGATTGGACAGAGTTTGTTCGCACTATTGCCGTTGCACGTATTACTATGCCGAAAAGTTATGTTCGTCTTTCTGCAGGTCGTCAAGGCATGAGTGAAGAAATGCAAGCCATGTGCTTTATGGCTGGCGCGAATTCCATTTTCTATGGGGATAAATTATTAGTAACAGGTAACCCAGAAGAAGATGGCGATCAACTTCTTATGGCAAAATTGGATTTGGAGCCAGAAACAGAAGAAAATAGAAAGCCACTCGACAGAAATTAGTCATAAAAAAAGTGCGGTGAAATCCACCGCACTTTTTATTGGGACTTACTTAACTTGTTCCGTTAAGCAAGGCTGAATTTTATTTAGCATTTCTTTTAAAATACGTGCTGGAGCCGCCACGATATTGCCTGAGCGTAAATAGCCGTGACCCGCATTGAAATCACACACTAAACCGCCTGCTTCACGCACGATTAAATCACCTGCTGCGCAATCCCAAGGTTTTAAGCCCATTTCGAAATAACCGTCAACGCGACCAGAAGCCACATAGCAAAGGTCTAATGCGGCAGAACCCGTACGACGGAAATCTGCAGCTTCATCAATTAAGTTATTCATGATAGCAAATTGAGTTGGCATTAAGCTTGGTTGTTTGAATGGGAAACCGGTAGCTAAAATCGCCCCGTTAAGTTCATTTTGGCTATCTACACGTAAACGCACTTCATTTAATTTTGCGCCTTCACCACGCACAGCAGTGAATAATTCATTACGAATAGGATCGTAAACCACACCCACTTCGGTACGGTTTTTTACACGGATAGCAATAGAAACAGAGAAATGTGGCAAACCTTTTACGAAGTTGGTTGTGCCATCTAGTGGATCAATCACCCATTGAATATCACTGTCTTTGCCTTCTAATGCACCACGTTCTTCACTGATAATTGTATGATCAGGATAAGATTTTTGAATGATTTCAATGATCTCTGCTTCAGCGGCTTTATCGACGCTAGTCACATAATCATTAATACCTTTTTTACTTGTTTGGATGTCATCACGGCGCTCATAGTTTTTAGCAATCACGTTGCCCGCTCTTCGTGCCGCACGAATAGCGATATTTAACATTGGATTCATATTTCCACCAGATTTTAAAGAACAGATAATAGATCGCCTATTATAAGGGAGTTTTAGTAAATAGCCAGTTGAAAATGTTTAATTCACGGTTTTTCCCGTTTTTTAAAGGAAATTTGCGATCAGTATCGCAAAAATAAAGTAGCAAATTTGGCTTTCTTCTAAAGGACTTTTAAAGTGCGGTCAAAAAAGAAGGCATTTTATGTATAAAGGGATAACTTTATTAGAAACCTTGATTGTATTATTTATTTTAAGCTTAACGTTGACGTTTACATTGCCCAAATGGCAGAAAAACGATCCCCAATATTTTCTCGAAAAAGAGCAACAACGGCTTTATTTTTTCTTACGTAATATCCAAGCGAGGGCAGAAAATTCATCAGCGATTTGGTTTATTTTGACCAATCAAGATAGGGCGAATCAACGTTGGTGTATTACTGCTCAAGTAAAAAACGATCATTTTTGTGATTGTTTTCATCCCCAGAATTGTCCTAAAAACCTTTATGCGCATTTTTACTATCCTTATTTTGAAGGAAAAACGATGCTTATAGGCCCTAAATTATATCCGTCTGAAGTGGCGGTGAAATTTAATGGGGCAAGAAATACCATGGAAACAAATTGTTTTATGTTACAGGCTGAAGAGCATCGTACATTGTTCTCTTTTTTCAATGTTGGCAGTATCAAATTAAAGTCTGATCAAGCGGCGAGTGCATGTACAAGATGAAACCATTAAAAGGTGAAACATTGGTGAGCTTATTGATTTCACTTGGCTTATCCGCGTTATTATTGTTATTGGTTGCACAGTTTTATGTCCAAACTCAACAGCAAAATCAGCGTTTAATGTTACAACTCAAACTACAAGCAGAATTACAACGCACAATTCAACTCATCGGGAAAGATCTGCGTCGTGTAGGCTTTCGAGCCGCAAACCAAAAACTCATTGAAGATAATCTGGCTTTATTTGAATTGGATGAAAAGGGCACTGCAATAACCATTGCTCAAGCAGACAATGCTCCGTCAAATAGCTGTGTTTTATTTTTTTATGATTTAAATAGTAATGGTTGTATTGGTGAAAAATACACAAAAAATACCTGTGTAAATGGCGTTAAAAATGTGGCAAAAAATATCGAAAAGGAGCTATTTGGTTACAAACTTAACGGGAAAATGATCGAAACCAAACAAACTTATAAAAATGCGGTAAATGCGGATTGTCGTTCAGAAGAGTGTCAGCGTGCTTTAACGCAATCTACTTGTAACGCTGGTGGTGGATGGACAGATTTATTGGATGAAAAAGAGTTTGAGATTTCTCAATTACGTTTTGATTGGTTAAAGGCAGGGAAAGGGATTGAAATCAAACTCGCGGGAAATCTTGCAACACATAAGCATATTCAATATGAAACTTCGCTTGTGGTGCCTTTATTAAATCAAGAAGAATGATCATGAAAAAAGGGATGGTGACACTAACGGCACTGATTTTACTTTCGGGATTATTGGCATTGATCTTATTATTTGATGAACAGATCTTTGCGTTTTTTCGAGCTCAAATGAGTCAGCGAAAATATTATGTAGAACAAGGCCTGGCGTTACAGAAAATCAGTCAGCAACAACAAACGCACATTTGCCAAAACTTGCCTTTAAATGGTTCTGAAAAAGTGAAACAAGTCTTTTTCGAGTCTTCAGGGGCAGAGGATAAAGTCGCCTATTCTGTTTGGTGTAAACGTGCAGAGTTATTTAAAAAATCACCCACAAAAGGCATTAATGAAAATATGCTGCGAGATTTTATTTCCAGCGAAAAACAAGCTGATTTTCAACAGTACTTTGTGAAAGTCGATACGACTTTATCTGCTCAAAAAACACCACAAGTGTATTGGATAACGCAAAGCCAATTAGAAATTAAAGGGAATGTGAGTGGTATTCTGCTAGCAGAAGGAAATTTAACCTTAACCGGCAAAGGGAGAATTAGCGGTGCAGTGATTACAGGTGGTTCACTTAAGTTAGAGGGAGACGTGACGGTGGCTTACGGTAAAGCCGTGGTGACAAAACTTGTACAAGAATATAGCCAATGGCGTTTAGTGGATAAAAGTTGGAGTGATTTAAGTGCGCAAGATCAAAGTGAATAAAGGCATGTCGTTAATGTCACTTTTATTAGCCTTATCGATTTTCAGCGGGTTATTTTTGATTTTTAACCGATGGACGACTGAGCAACGGAAAAGTGCGGTCAGCGTTTTTCAAGAATTTCAGGCAATTCAAATTGCTGAGAATCAGGCTCAACGTCAGTTTTTAGGCTTGTCTTGTGAAAATAGCATACAACAAAATGGCATTCAATTTTCAATTCAATGCAGTCATCATCAAGTGAATATACGCTATCCTCAAGGTGAATTTTTATTGAAAAGCGAGTAAAATAACGCATTGTTTTTGCTTTCAAAAGGGCGTTACTTTGTTCGTTACTTATTATTCAAACCAACCGGAAATTCAAAAGGATATTTTAGTTTCGCTGTTGGAAAATTTACCGCAACATGATCCGTTTCAATCTGACATTGTGTTGGTGCAAAGTCCAGGTATGGCACAATGGTTACAAATGGAAATTGCTAAAAAACGCGGCGTTGCAGCGAATTTCCAATTCCCCATGCCTTCCAGTTTTATTTGGAAACTTTACGCCGATAATTTGCCGAATGTTTCCACGCAAAACCCTTTTGAAAAAGATTCAACGTTATGGCGATTAATGCGATTAATCCCTACCTTTTTACAGCAAAAAGAATTTGAACCATTAAAAAAATATTTAGCGTCTTCACCAGCATCAGAACAGCAAAAACTTTATCAATTAAGCCTAAAAGTTGCCGATTTATTTGACCAATATCTCGTCTATCGTCCCGAATGGATTGCCGCATGGGAAGAAAATAACGATGAAAAGATCTTGGATCAAATTATTCAGCAAAAGCAGGAGCTTTCGGCATTAAATCCTACCTTTCTTTCTCAAATTAAAGGCAATATTCACTGGCAGGGAATTTTATGGCGAGCCTTGGTGGATGATGTCCAACGTGATTTCGGTGGAAAAGCAAAGCATCGTGCTGCACTCAATCAACAATTTCTAGCATTATGTCGTGATCCCAATGTGACACTCAACTTACCAGAACGTATTTTTATTTTTGGTATTCCTGCATTGCCAACGGTTTATCTCAATATTTTCCAAGCTATTTCTGCTAAAACAGACGTGCATTTATTCTTCAATAATCCATGCCAAGAATATTGGGGCGATTTGCGAGATCTGAGTAAATCCTATTTATTAGAAAGACAGCGTTTCGTGCAAGAAACCAACGATGTGAAGCCTTTAATTTCAGCCGAGCAAGTGTCATGGGAACCTGACGACCTTGATTACACCAATCAACAAGAAGAATTGTTCAGCGGAAATCCGCTTTTAGCCTCTTGGGGAAAAATGGGGCGGGATTTTCTCTATCAATTAGTGCGAGATGAAGAAAATATTCAAGCCATTTCGCGTGATTACTATGCAGAACTTCCCGAAAAAACATTGTTAGGGCAGATCCAAAATCAAATTTTGACGTTAAGCCATGGTGCATTAAATGTAGAGAAAAATGACCGCTCTTTGGTGGTGAAATCTTGCCATAGCGCGATGCGAGAAGTTGAAGTGCTGCATGATTATTTGTTGGATTTATTCAATCAAAATCAGCATAAGCCAAAAGAAGAACAGATTACACCAAAAGATGTGGTGGTCATGGTGGCCGATGTTAACCAATATACGCCTTATATTCAGGCTGTCTTTGGTGCGAATAGTGCGGACACACCCGTTATTCCGTTCTCAATTTCAGACAGTAAATTGTCTGAAAGTGATGTGATCGTGTCGAGCTATCTTTCCCTGTTAAATTTAAAAGAAAGCCAGTTTAGCGCGGAAGAAGTGCTCGCTTTATTGGATATTCCCGCTATCCGTGAGCGTTTTAATATTGCGCTTGCAGATCTTGAGCAAATTCGTGAGTGGGTAAAAGAGTCGGGTATCCGCTTTGGTTTGGAAAAACTTCAGAATACACTAAATTTTAATGCATGGCAGGCTGGGCTTGAAAGTATGACCATAGGATATGAGATGCGTGAAGAGCAAGGCGTTTGGCAAGACAGTCTTGGACTTAATAGTAGCTATGGATTGAAAGGGCAGTTA